>CALKAA010000001.1 GCA_937983495.1 uncultured Gemmobacter sp.
ACCACCGAGATCTACACTCTTTCCCTACACGACGCTCTTCCGATCTGCGCGGCCTGTGCGCGGGCCACACTGGCGCGGGCGCTTTCGACCTCGGCTTGCAAGGTGCTGTCATCCAGCCGGAACATGGGCGTGCCCGTCTCGAGCCTTTGGCCAGGCGTGTAGAGGATTTCGGTCACCATCCCGGTGACGCGCGGGCGGATGCGGGCCTCTTGCGAGGCGATGGCCCGGCCCGGCAGCACCGAGCGGCGCGGCACTTCGGCCTGTTCCAACAGCATCACGCCAACTTTGGCAGGCCCCCTGGTTGCGCCTCCCCCCGGTGGTGGGCCGGATTGGGCAAGGGCTGGCACAGCCGCGAGGCTGAGGGCGAGCGACAGAACGAGGCGGGCAAGGGTCATGGCATGATCCTGTTGAGGAGGCGCCGGCTGGCCGCCCGATCCCAAAGCTAGGGCGTGAGGGGATGGGCGGCAAGCCGCCGCTTTGCCTGGGTAAACGCCACAAGCGGCGGAATCCGTCGTCAGATGAACGGTTTATCGCGAATTTGTGAGGGCAGGCTCGATCTGGGCCACGAAGGCGCGGGCCATTTGCAGGCCGATGCGGTCGGCCTCCGCACCTTCGGCGGCTGCGTGAGCGGGATGGGCCGCGACCCAGCCCGGCCTCAGTGTTTCGGTCAGGGCTGGGAAGGTGCGGGTCCAGTCGGCCACGACGGCACGGTTGGCCTCGAAATGAAACTGCGTGCCCCATGTGGCGCGGCCCAGCCGAAAGGCCTGCTGCGCCGCGCCCTGCGATGTTGCCAGATGGGTGGCACCGGGCGGCAGGGTGAAGCTGTCGCTGTGCCACTGGAAAATGGGAAATCTGGCGGGGAGGATACCCAACAGGGGATCAGCGGCGGCTTCAGGTGTGGGCGCGACCTCACACCAGCCGAATTCCGGGTTGGTGCCAAGTGTGTTCCGGGCACCAAATCCGCGCGCGAGGATCTGGCAGCCAAGGCAGATGCCCAACGTGGCGCGGCCGGCTTCAGAAAAAGCGCGCATGCGCTGTGCCAAGGCGGGTAAATATGGGTGATGCGCATCATCTAGGGCGTTTTGTTCGCCGCCAAAGACGACCAGCGCGTCGTGATCCTCCAGGTCTGGCAGGGCCTCGCCCGCGAAAGGGCGAAACTGCCGGATGCGCGCCCCGGCCTCATGCAAAGCCACGCCGACCTGGCCGTGATGGGTGATGGCAGTGTTCTCGACAATGGCCACACGCATGGGTCAGGCCTTTCGCGCGGCATTGATCCACAGGATCGCCAAAACCACACTGGCAATCACGTTCCAACCCGCCATGGAAATGCCCATCAGGCTCCAGGCAATCGCATCGCAGCGCACCACGGCGGCAACATCGGCGGCGGGGTTCAGCAGATCGGCGGCACTGATGCCCTCGATGCTGCCCGCGCTGCATGTGGCCAGACCTTCCCACCATTTCTGCTCGACCCCGGCATGAAAGACGCCAATCGCGGCCGAGGTCAGCGCGGCCAGCGCGCCCAAGGCGGGCAGCACCCGCCCGCCGGTTTTCAGCGCCACAAGGCCGATCAGCACCGCCGCCAGATGCGGCCAGCGTTGCCAGATGCACAGCGCGCAAGGCGCAAGCCCGCCCAGATATTGAAAGGCCAGCGCACCCGCCAGCAAACCCGCCGACCCGCCCGCGGCCACCAGGATCAGCATTTGGCTGCGCGTCAGATACATTTTCGGCCCTTTCAGTGCTTCAACAGATACCAGACCGCCGCCAAGGCCACACAGAGGCCAAGGGCAATCAGGGGCAAGCGGCGCTCGATAAAGCCGGTGATCGCCACGCCATAGCGGCGCAGCAACCAGGCCAGCAGATAGAACCGACCTCCGCGTGCGACGATGGCCGAAAGGATGAACAGTTTCAGATCAAAGGCAACCACCCCTGACAGGATCGTGACCACTTTCATCGGCGGCAGATGCGACAGGCCCGAGGTGACCAGCATCAAAAGGATGGTGCCCTCACCCGTGCTGGTTTTCAGGGCGTCGAAGGCCGCCATCTTGCCGTAGAACTCCAATACCGGGCGGGCGACCAGATCGAACAGATACAACCCGATGGCCCAGCCGAAAATCCCCCCCAGCACAGAGGTCACGGTGGCAATCAGCGCGTAGCGCATGGCGCGATCGGGGCGGGCGAGGCACATGGGCACAAAGATCACGTCGGCGGGAATCGGAAAGACCGAGCTTTCCACGAAGGAAATCGCGCCCATCACCGGTTCGGCCCGGGGCGAGGCTGCCTGTCGCAGCGTCCAGTCATAGAGTTTGCGGAACATTCGGTGCCTCCTGCGCGTTGGCGTTGCACAATCATGGCGGCCCCTCAAGGTCAAGCCATGCCGTCAGGTAGAGGGTTTCCGCCGGGGCAGGGCATCGGCTATGCTGGCGCGATGTAACCAATGGGTGATCGGGGGACGTGCGATGGAGTGGCGGGGCCGGAGAGGGAGCAGGAATATCGAAGACCGGCGCGGTCAGGGGGCTGCACGGGGCGGCGTGGCGGTCGGCGGCGCGGGGGCGCTGGTGCTGCTGTTGATCGGGGCGTATTTCGGCGTGGATGTCTCGCCCTTGCTGGAAGGCGGCGCACCTGCGCAACAACAGGGCGGGCCGCTGTCGCAGACCGATCAGGAAGCCGGGCAGTTTGTCTCGGTCGTGCTGGCCGATACCGAGGAGGTCTGGGCCACGGTGTTCCCCGATCAGGTTGGCAAGCGCTATGTCGCGCCGACCCTGGTGCTGTATTCCGGGGTGACGCGTTCGCCTTGCGGGGCGGCCAGCGGGGCCACCGGGCCGTTCTATTGCCCCGGTGACAAGAAAATCTATCTGGATACCGGTTTCTTTGGCACCATGTCGCGCGAGTTGGGGGCCAAGGGCGATTTCGCCGCCGCCTATGTCGTGGCGCATGAGGTGGCGCATTCTGTGCAGGATCAACTGGGCATTCTGGGCAAGGCCAATCAGGTGCGCGCCCGAGCCTCCGAGGCCGATAGCAATGCCATTTCGGTGCGGATCGAATTGCAGGCCGATTGCCTGTCGGGCATCTGGGCGCGCGGGGCCGAGGAGATGTTTGGCAGCCTGCATGCGGGCGATGTCGAGGAGGCGGTGAACGCCGCGCATCGCATCGGCGATGACACATTGCAGCGCAATGCCGGGCGGGTGCCGATGCCGCATACCTTTACCCATGGCACATCGGAACAGCGGGCGCGCTGGTTCCTGCGCGGCTATGAGTCGGGCGATATGGGCAAATGCGACAGTTTTGCTGCCCGACAGTTGTGAGCTGCTGTTGACGGGCGCTGCGCGCCGGGGTAGAGCATCCCGGCGCGTCACGGTTGGCCTCATGCGGGTTGACCCTACCATGGATGCGCAGGTTGCGGGTGTGGCGGAATGGTAGACGCGACAGACTCAAACTCTGTTTCCGCAAGGAGTGCCGGTTCGAGTCCGGCCACCCGTACCAAGCTTTCCTGATCCTCTGGAGGCCAGTGCGACCGACGCTCGGAGAGCCGCGGTTCAATCTGTCCATCGCGGCTGACCTGCGGCAATCGTTCAAATGATTCGGGCATTCTTGTGATTGCGATAAGGTTAACAGTCGCTTAACGGGAACTGATCCCCTTGGCTGCCTTGGGATTGGTGCCTGTGGAAGAACGCTGGGTTCAAGATGATGGCAAAAATGCAGCCATGATTAACGTAAGGTCCGGCAGAGCAGATTGTTTTCATGTGAAGAACAATTGAGCCTCCACCCCTTGGCCAGAATATTGCCAAACATGCCGATTTTCAGCGATTTTGCCTCAGGTTTGCGCGGGACACCCCTGTTTGATTGTTTCCATTCGCGCGTGCCAGCGCCAAGCGGTTGCATCCTTGCTGGCTGCATTTGGCTGCCATGGATCGCAGAAGATGGTGCGGGCTGGTGGTCTGCCGCATTTTTTGCACTTTTCGGAATGGATAACAAAAGGTATTCAGAACAGGTCTTGCTGGGAAAGACAAAGGCCGTGGGGGCGGTCGTTCGTGGTGTAGGCGTCGAAAGGCGCAGGAGTGTTCAAGGGCTGCCATAAGCCGGGCGACTGCTGTCCGGCGATATTTGTGAAACCTGTCTGTTTCCAGCTGCTGCGAGCTTTCGCGGCCATGGCGTCTTTTTGTGCATTTCCATCTCATCCCGATGACCGAGATCGGAAGAGCGTCGTGTAGGGAAAGAGTGTAGATCTCGGTGGTCG
>CALKAA010000002.1 GCA_937983495.1 uncultured Gemmobacter sp.
CCCGAGGCTGTGGTTGAATGAAAAAAGCCCCCGGATCGCTCCGGGGGCTTTCGGGGGTGTCAGACGGGAGACTTACTCGCCGCCGCCCAGACCATGCACATAGACGGCCACGGCGCGGATTTCGTCTTCCGAGAGGCGGCCAGCCCAGTTCGGCATCACGCCAAAGCGGGCATAGGTCACGCTTTCGGTGATCGTCTCGCGCGTGCCACCATAGAGCCAGACCGCATCCGACAGCTTGGGCGCGCCTTGCGTCCGGTCGCCCTCGCCCGCCGCACCATGGCAGCTGGCGCAATTGTCGGCATAGACCGTGGCCCCGGCGGCGGCCAGCGTGGCGTCATGCTCTTGCCCCGAAAGGCTCAGCACATGTTCGACCACCTGCCCGATCTGGGTGGCGTCGAGCAGACCATCGGCCCCGAATTTCGGCATTTCCGAATAGCGGGCGTCGGGGTCGGTGGTGTTGCGGATGCCATGGGTGATCGTCAGGTGGATCGATTCCATGTCACCGCCCCAAAGCCAGTCGTCATCGAGCAGGTTGGGGTAGCCAAGGTTCTGCACCCCTGCCGCCCCTGCCCCATGGCACTGGGCGCAGAAGGTCTTGAACACGGCTGCCCCGGCCGATTTGGCGTAGCCTTCCAGCTCGGGATCGGTGGCAATGGCGTTCAGATCCGCTGCGACCAGCTTGGCCTTGATCGGGCCATTGGCCTCGTCGAAACGCTTGATCTCCTCGGCGACGGCCAGACGGGGGTCGCCCGCCGGCTGCCCCCCCCAGAGCCCCTGCGTCGCGCTGCTGACCAGCGGCCAGGCCGGGTAGAAGATCATGTAGATCACCGACCAGATGATCGTCAGGTAGAAGGTCCACAGCCACCAGCGCGGCATCGGATTGTCGAATTCCTGAATGCCGTCCCATTCATGGCCGGTGGTCGGAACCTCACCGGGTTTCTGCACTTGCTTGGCGCACATAGCTTACGCCTCCTTGATATTGCGGCTGGATTCTTCCGCAGGCCCGGCAGGGCGCTGGTCATTGCGGAAGATCGAATTGGCGGCCTCATCCTGAAGTTTGCGGCTGCCGGGGCGGAAGGCATAGGCCACCACCCCCAGAAACAGCACTGTCATCAGCAGAAGCATCCAGCTATCGGCGAACTGGCGGAGGAAGGAATAGGTATCCATGATCCCCCCTTACCGGTTCGGGTCGGGCTGGAAGGTCGAGAAATCGACCATGGTGCCCAGCACTTGCAGATAGGCGATCAGCGCGTCCATCTCGGTCAGGTCGGCCTGACCATCGAAGTTGCGCACCTGCGCCTTGGGATAGCGGGCGAGCAGCCCATCGGTATCGGCGTTGGGATCGGCCTGCGCCACGAAATCGGCGGCGGCGTTTTCCATCATCTCATCCGAATAGGGCACCCCCACCAGCCGGTTGGCGCGCATCGAATCGCCGATATAACGGGCGTCGATGACATTGGTCATCAGATACTCGTATTTCGGCATCACCGATTCCGGCACCACGGATTGCGGGTTGATCAGGTGATCGACATGCCATTCGTCGGAATAGCGCCCGCCCACCCGGGCCAGATCCGGCCCGGTGCGTTTGGAGCCCCATTGGAACGGGTGGTCATACATCGATTCCGCCGCGAGGCTGTAATGGCCATAGCGTTCGACCTCGTCCCGCATCGGGCGGATCATCTGGCTGTGGCAGACATAGCAGCCTTCACGGATGTAGATCTCGCGCCCGGCCAGTTCGAGCGGGCTGTAGGGGCGGACCCCTTCAACCTTTTCGATGGTGTTCTCAAGGTAGAACAGCGGCACGATCTGCACCAGACCGCCGATGGTCACGACCAGGAAGGACAGGACCAAAAGCAGCGTGGCATGGGTTTCGATTGCCTTGTGTTTGTCGAGGAAAGCCATCTTGTCCCCTCCTCATTCTGCCGGGACGGCCGCGGGCGACACAGCCTTGGCAGGCTGCGCACGCACGGTCATCCACAGGTTGTAGCACATGATCAGCGCCCCGGTCAGGAACATGACCCCACCCAGACCCCGCACCACATACATCGGGAATTTGGCGGACACGGTGTCGGCAAAGGCGTTCACGAGGAAACCATTGGCATCGACTTCGCGCCACATCAGGCCTTCCATGATGCCGGTGACCCACATCGAAGCGGCGTAAAGCACGATACCGATGGTGGCGAGCCAGAAGTGCCAGGACACGAGCCGCAGCGAATAGAGGCCATCGCGGTTCCACAGGCGCGGCGTCAGGAAGTAGAGCGCGCCGAAGGTGATCATGCCGTTCCAGCCCAGAGCACCGGAATGGACGTGACCGATGGTCCAGTCGGTATAGTGCGACAGCGAGTTCACCGCCTTGATCGACATCATCGGGCCTTCAAAGGTCGACATGCCGTAGAAGCCGATCGACACCACCATCATACGGATGATCGGGTCGGTGCGCAGCTTGTCCCAGGCGCCCGAAAGCGTCATCAGACCGTTGATCATGCCGCCCCAGCTGGGCATCCACAGCATGATCGAGAACACCATGCCCAGCGTCGCCGCCCATTCAGGCAAGGCGGTATAGTGCAGGTGGTGCGGACCGGCCCAGATATACAGGAAGATCAGCGCCCAGAAGTGGATGATCGACAGTTTATAGCTGTAGACCGGGCGCTCGGCCTGTTTCGGCACAAAGTAATACATCATGCCCAGGAAGCCCGCCGTCAGGAAGAAGCCCACGGCATTGTGGCCATACCACCATTGCGTCATCGCATCCTGCACGCCGCCAAAGGCCGAGACCGATTTGGAGGAGAAGAGCGAGACCGGCACGGCCAGGTTGTTCACCACATGCAGCATCGCCACGGTGACGATGAACGACAGGTAGAACCAGTTGGCCACATAGATATGCGGCTCCTTGCGGTTGATCAGCGTGCCCAGAAATACCGCCAGGAATGCCAGCCAGACGACCACGATCCACCAGTCGATATACCAGACGGTTTCGGCGTATTCCTTGCTCTGGGTGCCGCCCAGCACATAGGAGGTCGCCGCCAGCACGATCATCAACTGCCAGCCCCAGAACACGAACCAGCCCAGATTGCCGCCCCACAGCCGCGCCGCCGAGGTGCGCTGCACAACATAGAAAGCTGACATGATCAGGCCGTTGCCACCAAAGGCAAAGATCACCGCGCTGGTATGCAGCGGGCGCAGGCGGCCAAAGTTCAGGATGCCATCGACACCCGGAATGTTCAGCGCCGGAAAGGCGAGTTGGAAGGCGATGATGACGCCCACCAGGAAACCCACGACGCCCCAGAAAGCCGTCGCAATGGCACCGGCGCGCACCACGCCGTCATTGTAAGTGTTGGGGTCAACGCTGACCGGTTCATACATACCGCGCAACACCACGACGAACGTGATGGCGGCGGCAAGCATGACGACGATCGCGTTCACCATATAGGCAAGGTCATGCGCGTATTGGGCCCCGATCGCGGCGAACACCGCGACCGCGCCCAGCACGACCAGTTTAACGTAATCCCACATTTTGCGTCCCTTCGTCTTGGCCCGGTCCGCCCCGCAGCGCTGCGAGTCGTCCGGGCGCTTTTCGACCATTCCGCTTTCGCAGAAGGCGGCTCAAGCAGCCTTGATCCATGTCAACCTAAAGGGGGGGCAGAGTTGATCCGGGTCAATGCGGCACAGTGACATAATGCCTAAGGTTGTGCCGACATCCAACAGCCTTGCGGAGGCATGCCATGTCTTTCAAATCATTGACCACCATCGTAACGTCGGAGGCCGAAACGCGCGAGGCGACGGCGGCGGCCGCGCAATTGGCGCGGCTGTTTGACGCGCATCTGGACGTGCTGGCCCTGGGGGTGGATCGGACGCAGGTCGGCTATAGTTATCTGGGGGCGGGTGGCATGTTGCTGCAAATCGCCCTGGAGCGGACCGAGGCCGAGGCGCGCAAGGCAGAGGCCGCCGCCAAGGCCACGCTGGAGGCGGAGGCTCCGGGCCTGCGCTGGTCGGTCGAGGGCGCGGTGGCGCAGGCGGGCGGCGTGACCGACAAGGAGATCGTGCTGGGAACCCACCTC
>CALKAA010000003.1 GCA_937983495.1 uncultured Gemmobacter sp.
CTGCGCGTCGGCCTCCAGCGCCGGGGCCAGCAGATCGCGCCGCCCGATCCAGCGCAGCGGCTGCAAGCCGTGATCGGCGGTGCGGATCAGATCGCCCACCCGCAGGCTTTCCACCGGGCGCGGGCCAAGGGCGGTCTCGATCAGCGTGCCGGCGGTGAAGCAGGGGATCACCACGTCAAAAATGTCGGGGCTGAAAGAGATCACCGAATTCAGCACGGTGTTCGAGGGGAAGGGCGTGGCCTGCGTGATGGTGATGGTTTGCAGCGCGGTGATGCCATCCCAGGTTGGCAGGAATTGCGCATTGGGCCGCAGGAACACATCGCCATTCGACATTTGCACGATGGTGGCGACCTGGGTAGAGGTCGAGCCATCGGGCAGAGTGATGGTGATGTCACCGCGGAAGGTGGTCTGGATGGTCAGGCCGGAGACGGTGCCGGGCGTGGTCGGGCTGTCAAAGCTGAACTGGCTGACAAAGCCGCCCACCGGGTTGAATGGCGCGGTGAAGACCTGTGTGCCGCCACTGGCGACCGTGCTGCCGGTCACAGCGACCGGCGCGATGCTGGCGGGGCCGGTGACGGAATAGCCGCTCATCCCGGCTGCGTTGAGCTGAGTTTGCGTGACATTCGTTCCGGGTGTGGTGTCGATGGCCGACACATTCCCGATCCAGAGCCAGTTGACCGTGCTGGTCGGCATGGCAAATCCCCCAATGGTTACGTCGCTGGCAGGCGGCAGGGGTATCCGTGGACAAGCCGTTCAGAGCGGGCACCCCATGGCTTTGGGCATGCGCCAAGTGGGCGGCGCTGTCAAATTGAGGCAAATTTGCGACAAATTCGCGGTTACATTAAGGTCGGGCGGCAAGTGGTTGAAACTGAGGTGATTTCCCGCTGTATTCCATTTGGAAACAATGACTTGTGATTGTTTTGGCTGAAATTTCCCCCTCATCGTGGCCGCTTTGCCACCGATTTCGGCAGGGCTGCGCGGCATGGTGCTGCCGGGCCGCGCCCGCTGTTGTGGGCCTGCGCGCAACTCCCCCTTCCCGGCAGGGTGATTTGAAGCTATATGCGCGGCCATGACCCAGCTTGATCGCATCCGCAATTTCTCCATCGTGGCCCATATCGACCACGGCAAATCCACCCTCGCCGACCGTCTGATCCAGATGACGGGCACGGTGGCTGCGCGCGACATGAAGGCGCAGATGCTCGACAGCATGGATATCGAGCGCGAGCGGGGGATCACCATCAAGGCCAACACGGTGCGGATCGAATATCCCGCCAAGGATGGCCAGACCTATATCCTGAACCTGATCGACACGCCCGGCCACGTCGACTTTGCCTATGAGGTGTCGCGCAGCATGCGCGCCGTGGAGGGCTCGCTCTTGGTGGTGGATGCGAGCCAGGGCGTCGAGGCGCAGACGCTGGCGAACGTTTATCAGGCGATTGACGCCGGGCATGAGATTGTGCCCGTGCTGAACAAGATCGACCTGCCGGCGGCAGACCCGGACCGGGTGAAGGAAAACATCGAAGACGTGATCGGCATTGATGCCAGCGACGCGATTCCGATCTCGGCCAAGACCGGCCTTGGCATCCCGGATGTGCTGGAGGCCATCGTGCAGCGCCTGCCCTCGCCCAAGGGCGACCGCGAGGCACCCTTGAAGGCCATGCTGGTGGATAGCTGGTATGACGCCTATCTGGGCGTGGTTGTCATGATCCGCGTGGTGGATGGCGTCATCAAGAAGGGCGACCGGGTCAAGATGATGCAGACCGGTGCCATTTATGGCATCGACAAGCTGGCCGTCTTGAAGCCGCAGATGGTGGATATTGCCGAACTGGGGCCGGGCGAGATTGGCGTGCTGACTGCCTCGATCAAGCAGGTGCGCGATACCCGCGTGGGCGATACGATCACCCATGAGCGCAAGCCCTGTGACGCGCCGCTGCCGGGGTTCAAACCCGCACAGCCGGTGGTGTTCTGCGGCCTGTTCCCGGTGGATGCCAATGATTTCGAGGCGTTGCGCGATGCGATCGAGAAGCTGGCGCTGAATGATGCGAGTTTCTCCTATGAGATGGAGACCTCCGCCGCGCTTGGGTTCGGGTTCCGCATGGGCTTCCTCGGTCTGTTGCACCTTGAAGTGGTGCGCGACCGGCTGGAGCGGGAATATGATCTGGACCTGATCACCACCGCGCCGTCGGTGGTGTTCAAGCTGCATATGAAGGATGGCGAGGTGCGCGACCTGCACAACCCCGCCGATATGCCCGATCTGACCTATGTCGACCATATCGAGGAGCCGCGCATCAAGGCCACCATCATGGTGCCGGATGAATATCTGGGCGATATTCTCAAGCTGTGTCAGGACCGTCGGGGCATCCAGCAGAACCTGACCTATGCCGGCACCCGCGCCATGGTGGAATATGACCTGCCGCTGGCCGAGGTGGTGTTCGATTTCTACGACCGGCTGAAATCGGTCACCAAGGGCTATGCCTCGTTTGATTACCAGATCAGCGAGTACCGCGAGGATAACCTCGTGAAGATGTCGATTCTGGTGAATGACGAGCCGGTGGATGCGCTGTCGATCATGGTGCACCGTGACCGGGCGGAGGCGCGGGGCCGGGTGATGGTGGAAAAGCTCAAGGAGCTGATCCCGCGCCACATGTTCAAGATCCCGATTCAGGCGGCGATTGGTGCGCGGGTGATCGCGCGCGAGACGTTGAGCGCGATGCGCAAGGACGTGACCGCCA
This sequence comes from uncultured Gemmobacter sp., assembly GCA_937983495.1. Classification (GTDB taxonomy): domain Bacteria; phylum Pseudomonadota; class Alphaproteobacteria; order Rhodobacterales; family Rhodobacteraceae; genus Gemmobacter. Next base: position 2,733 of record CALKAA010000003.1, read on the forward strand.
AGTGCTATGGCGGCGACGCGACCCGGAAGAAGAAGCTGCTGGAGAAGCAGAAAGAGGGCAAGAAGAAGATGCGCCAGTTCGGGAAGGTGGAAATCCCGCAAAGCGCGTTTATCTCGGCGCTCAAGATGGACAGCTAAGGGACAGGCCGGGGGAGACCCCGGCTTTATTCTTTGC
>CALKAA010000004.1 GCA_937983495.1 uncultured Gemmobacter sp.
CCGCCGCGATGGCTTGCGCGCAGACCTCGGGCGTCAATACCCCCTTGCCGTAATCCGACAGGATGAGCGCCCGCGCGCCCGACAGATGCGCGGTCAGCCCGGCCAGCAGCGCCTCTGCCTCGGCGGGTGTGGGGGGGGGTGGGGTTTCCTCGTTGATGCGCACGATCTGTTGCTGCTGCGCGATCCCCCGCAGCTTCACGATGGTTTGCCAATCGGCACTGCGCACCAGCCGACCGGCCTTGCCCACCACCTCGGCCAGTTCATCGCCCGCGCGGTCCTGCCCGGCCAGACCGAACAGCACCACCTGCCCGCCAAGCGCCTCCACGTTGCGCGCCACATTGCCGGCCCCGCCGACCATGGTGATTTCACGCGATTTATGCACCACCGGCACCGGCGCCTCGGGGGAAAGGCGGCGCGAGCTGCCATAGATGAAACGGTCCAGCATCACATCGCCGACCACGACAACCGATTGATTCAATGAAGAAATCACTTTGGCTCCATATCATTACCCACAGAACAATTGTGGTCAGAAGATGCGGCGTGCCTGCGATGCGGCTCCACCGGGTGTCAGCTCAGCCGCGCGGCAGGCGCCCCTCGGCATAGCCGAATTCCACGAAATGTTGCTTCGCGGATGTCACCTCGCCCCGTGCATGCGCCTCAGCAATATCCGGATAGGTTGCAAAATACCACTCCTCGTCCACCTCAAAATCACCCGGCAGGCGTCCTTCAAAATAGCCGCTGGCGATGAAATGCTCGCGCGCATTGGGCAGATCGCCCGCCTTGATGGCCGCATCGACATCGGGGTAGGTGCTGCGATACCAGGCCTCATCCAGATCAATGGCGCGCAGCATGCTGCGCAGCATGTTCTCGAATTCCTCGTATTGCAGTTTCACCCAAGGCTCGCCGTTCTCGCGCGTGAAGACCAGCTTTTCATTGATGCTGTAAAAGGAAGGAACGTAAGGCATTTTCAGTAAATCCTCATGTCAGAATGGAGTTGGGGGGATCAACATCAGAACCGATGAATACGTTCAAGAATTACTCTGGGTGTCCCCATAGGCCAAGTGTCAGTTTTTCTCTTGGAAAGTTTCAATCATGACGCGCATTCCGCAAGCAGATAGTCGCCCGGAAGCTCTGATCGCAGACAAGAGGCGCAAAATTTCTGTGCAGCTATTCTACCCATGCGTGCACCCCAAAGGCAATCACACCCGACGCAGCGCCGCCCTACATTTCCCCCGGCACCGAATCACCCAGCGATGGTGACCCCCTGCGCCCGGACAATCTGGCGCACCCGTTCCAGATCCTTCGGCGTATCGACCGAAAGACCCAAGCCCGGCTCCACCACGATCATCTTCAGCGGGATGCCGTTTTCCAGAAAGCGCAGCTCGTTGATGTCTTCCACCGCCTCCACCGGGCCGCGTGGCGTGCTGGCGAAAAATGCCAGCGCCGCGCGGTTATAGGCCAGCACGCCGATATGCTTGTAATAGTCAAAGGCGAGGCTGGATTTCGGATAGGGGATCGGGCTGCGCGAGAAAAACACCGCATTCCCTGACGGCCCCCAGACCACCTTGATATTGCTCGGGTCCACCACCTCGGGCGGGGCCTGCATCTTGCAGGTCAGGTTGGCGACAAAGGGCCGATCCTCGGGCCATGTGTCGGGGATCACCTGCTCCACCATCGCGGGTTCGATCAGCGGCTCGTCGCCATTGACCACGATATAGAGATCGGCCGGGATCATGCCCGCCACCTCGTTCAGCCGTTCCGTGCTGGTGCCATGATCATTGCGGGTCATGACGTAATCCAGCCCCGCCGCCGCACAGACCTCGGCCACGCGCGGGTCATCCACCGCCACCACCACGCGGGCGATGCGCGCGCTTTGCGCCACGCGCCGCGCCACCCATTCCACCATGGGCCGCCCTTCGATCAGCGCCAGCGGCTTGCCCTCGAACCGGCTGGAGCCATAGCGGGCCGGGATCACGGCAACAACATGCGGGGTCTGCATCACTGGCCTCCTGCCGGGCGGTATTTGTGGTGTTCGCTGGGCGCGACGGTCTTTTCCTCCGACCCCATGACCAGTTCCGCCTCGCGGATCTTCGCCACATAGTCACGGAAATCCCCCGTGGTCAGATCCAGCGCGACGGCGTCGAAATGCGCCCAATCGGTATTGCCCAGCTTCACATGCTTTTCCACCATCCGCGCGCCCGCCGCCACGGCAAGGGTTGATCCGAACCAGCCCGCATCATGGCTGGAATAGGCCGGAATCAGATGCGGATGCTGCGCCGCCAGCCGCGCGTAATGGCGCACCACCCCAATGTTGCAATCCTGTGCCGGGGTCGGATAGGCGGAATTGGCATGCATCAGGTAAAGCTGCGGCACCGCTGCAAAGGTGTCCAGAATCCAGGCCTCATAGGCCTTGTCGGTCATGCCGGTTGAAAGCACGACCCCGCAATCGGTATCCCGCGCCACGCTGCTCAGGTAATCGGTGAACTCCGAAATCGTCGAGGGCAGCTTGATCAGTGCCGGCTTGAACTGCCGGATGAACTGGTAAGACGGCGCATCCAGCACCGAGCAGAGCCAGTTCATCC
>CALKAA010000005.1 GCA_937983495.1 uncultured Gemmobacter sp.
GGGCGGCTTCGGCGCTGTTTGCCGCCGCCACCGGCTTTGCCATGACCGCCCGCCAGCAAGAGGCCGCCCGTGCCCGCGATCTGGCCGCCGCCGCCGCCCGCGAAGCCGAGTATCGCGGCCTGCTCGTCGACGAGATGAAGCACCGCATCAAGAACCACATCGCCCGTATCCAGTCCATCGCCCGGCAAAGCGCGCGCTCGGCCCCCGATCTGCGCAGCTTTTCCGAAAGTTTCGATGCCCGCCTGCACTCCATGGCCGCCGCGCAAGAGGTGCTGGCAGGCACCGCCGTGCCGCAAGCCGATCTGGCCACCATCCTGCGCCGCGAATTGCAGCAATGCCTGGATACCACCGAGGTCGATCACCTGATCGACGGCCCGCCCGTCCGGCTGGACGAGCGCCAGGCCCATGCCTTCGCTCTGATCGCGCATGAGCTGGTGACCAATGCCATGAAATATGGCGGGCTGTCGGCCAAGGGCGGCGGCCTGGCCGTGCGCTGGCAGATCACGCCGGATCACCAGCTCCAGCTTGAATGGTCGGAAACCGCGCCCGCAACCGCTCCGCCCGACGGAAAGGGCGGGCGCGGCGGCTTCGGGTCGCGGCTGATCGAGGCAAGCCTGCGCGGCGAACTCTCCGGCAGCCTCACCCGCGATTTCACCGATCAGGGCCTGCACATCCGCCTGAGCTTTCCGCTCAAACCCGAACTGCGGGGCTGATCGCCCGTTCAGGCGTGCAGCGTTTCGGTCGAGGCGAAGAACATCGCCTGACTGACCGCCGAGCGCACCTGCTCCTCGGTATAGGGCTTGTTGATCAGGAAGGCCGGCTCCGGTCGCTCGCCGGTCAACAGCCGCTCCGGGAAGGCGGTGATGAAAATCACCGGCACATCGCCGAATTGCGCGATGATCTCGTTCACCGCCTCCACGCCCGAGGAATTGTCGGCCAGCTGAATATCCGCCAGGATCAGATCGGGCCGCTCTGCCGCCGCCAGCTCCACCGCCTCGCGGTGGGTGCGCGCATTGGCCGTCACCCGATGCCCCATGCCTTCCACAATATCGGCAATATCCATGGCGATCAGCGCCTCATCCTCGATGACCAGCACCGAGCCACTGACCGAGGCCTCCATCTCCCGCAGCGCCGTGGCCACCAACGCCGCCGCCTCCTCGCCAGAACTCCCCATGATCTGCCCCACCTCCTCCAGCGTGAAGCCCTCGATGGTCGACAGCAACAAGGCCTCGCGCGAATTCGGGGTCAGCCGTGCCAGATGCGCCTGCGCCGCGCGCCCCAGACCGCCTTCTGCCTCGGCCACCGGTGCGCCAGAGCTTTGCCAGATCGAATGGAACACCCCGAACAGCGCCACCCGCGCCTCGGGCTGTGCCGCCACCAGGTCGGGGTCAGCCACCACCGCCTCCAGCACCGCCACAGCATAATGATCCCCGCTGGACTGATTCCCGGTCAGGGCGCGCGCATAGCGGCGCAGATAGGGCAAATGCCGGGCAATCAGGCCGGAAAGATCAGCCGCATCCTGCATGGTCGCGTCCTGTGCAGTCATGGAAAAAACTCCAATTATTTTTCCTCGTTCCGGGAACCCAACCCGCGCCCCGGCGTTTGGTTCCCGAGCTTATGCGGATTTTGGTGAAATTTCTGCAAGATCCGACGCAACCCGTGACACCCGTGACACCCGTCACCAATGCGATAATGAATGTGTGAGACCATGGCAGGCTTCAGCGAAGACGACACCCCCAAACGGCAGGCGATCCGGGCGCAGATCGACGAGAACCTCAAGCGCGTCTATGCGCAGGCCCTTTCGGAGGAACTGCCCGACCGCTTCAAGGATCTGCTGGCGCAGTTGAAAAGTGGCAGCCTTCCCGCGGGCTCGAAATCGGATTCCGGTGACGCACCATGACCGCCGCGCCCCCCGATCCCCGCGACCGCCTGGCCGAGGCCATCCCGCGGCTGCGCGCCTTCGGCATCAGCCTGACCCGCGATGTCACCCTGGCCGATGATCTGGTGCAGCAAACCATCCTCAAGGCCTGGTCCAATATCGACAAATTCGACCCCGCCACCAATCTGGATGCCTGGCTGTTCACCATCCTGCGCAACAGCTATTACTCCACGCTGCGCAAGACCCGCCGCGAGGTGCAGGACAGCGAGGGCACCTTCGCCGCCAGCCTGTCAGAAAAACCCAGCCATGACAGCCGCTTGGCCATGCGTGATTTCCAGCGCGCCTTCGACATGCTCAGCCCTGAACACCGCGAGGTGCTGATCCTCGTCGGGGCCTCCGGCTTTTCCTGCGAGGAGGCCGCCGAAACCATGGGCGTCGCCGTCGGCACAGTGAAAAGCCGGGCCAGCCGGGCCCGCAAACGCCTGGCCGAGCTGTTGCACCTTGAGGAGGGCGAAACCATGTTCGGCGATGGCGACGGGGCGATGCAGGCCGTGGTGCTGCGCTCTCCCGCGGCGGCGCGTTGAGGGCGCTGCGCACAGCGCTGAGTTCGACCGGCAGCCTGGGGTTTCGTCTGGGCTCCATGCTGGTGCTGGCGCTTTTGCCGCTGGGCGTGCTGTCCATGATGCAGGCCCAGATTGCGCGCGACCAGATCCGCCAGACCACGCTGGACGGGATCGGCGGGGCCACCTTGCAGGCGGTGGAGCCGCAGATCGCCCTGATCCGCGCC
>CALKAA010000006.1 GCA_937983495.1 uncultured Gemmobacter sp.
ACCACCGAGATCTACACTCTTTCCCTACACGACGCTCTTCCGATCTAGCTCAGCAAAGGAGACCGCGCATGTTCAACCTGTTTGCCACTGACAAGATGAAGATGGTTGCGCCCGAAAATGCGCTGCCGGGCCGCCCCACGCCGATGCCGATCACCCAGCCGCATTTTCTGAACGGGCGCGATCTGCGCAGCCCGCTGCCGGCTGGGATGGCCGAAGCCATGTTCGGAATGGGCTGCTATTGGGGAGTGGAGCGGAAGTTCTGGCAGGTGCCCGGCGTCTGGCTCACCATGGTGGGCTTTGCCGGGGGGTATACGCCGAACCCGACTTACAAGGAAACCTGCACGCAACTGACCGGCCATAACGAGGTGGTGCGGGTGATCTATGATCCGGCGGAAGTCAGCTATGAGGCGCTGCTGAAGTTGTTCTGGGAGAACCATGACCCCACGCAGGGCATGCGGCAGGGCAATGATGTGGGCAGCACCTATCGCTCGGGCATCTATACCTACACGCCCGCGCAGGAGACCGCCGCGCTGGCCTCGCGTGAGGCTTATCAGGCAGCGCTGACAGCGGCGGGGCGGGGGCGCATCACCACCGAGATCCTGCCCGCCCCGGTGTTCTACTATGCCGAGGATGACCATCAGCAATACCTCGCCAAGAACCCGCAAGGCTATTGCGGCATTGGCGGCACCGGGGTCACTTGCCCCATTGGCCTCGGTGTGAAGGCCTGATGGCCCTGCGCGCGCCCCGGCCCATAGCCGATTTCAGCCTGGAAACGGAGGCCCGCATTGCGGGCCTCTGGCCTGTTGCAGGGGTGGATGAGGTCGGCCGCGGGCCGCTCTGTGGCCCGGTGACGGCGGCGGCGGTGATCCTTGATCCCGCCCATATACCCGAAGGTATAGGCGACAGCAAAACCCTGTCCGCCGCGAAGCGTGAAATGCTGGCCGGGGCGATCATGGCCAGCGCGCGCTGGTCGGTGGCGCATGCCTCGGTGGCGGAGATCGACCGGCTGAACATCCTGAACGCCAGCCATCTGGCGATGGAGCGCGCGGTAGCGGGGTTGGCGCTGCGCCCCGGCTTCGTGCTGGTGGATGGCAACCGCCTGCCCAAATCCCTGCCCTGCCCGGCTCGACCCGTGGTGAAGGGCGATGCCAAAAGCCTGTCCATCGCGGCCGCCTCGATCCTGGCCAAAGTGGTGCGCGATCACCTCATGGTGGATTTGGCGCAACAGCATCCGGGATATGGATGGGAACGCAATGCAGGTTACCCGACCAAGGACCATCTGGCGGCGCTCCTAAATCTTGGGGTCACCCCTCAGCATAGGCGTTCGTTCAAACCCGTCCACAATATATTGTATCAAGAACATTCTATAACCCGTTGATTCAATAAAGAATTTGACTGCGAATCGTCTCTGACTCATTTTGGGACACAACAAATCGGCACAAAGAGGCCGAAGACAGAGGCAGTAATGACGACACGGAAATCCCCTGCGGAGGCACCCAGCCTGCCGCTGAACCAGATCCTTGCCGGTGACTGTATCGAGTTGATGAATAGCCTGCCCGCCGGCAGTGTGGACCTGATCTTTGCCGACCCGCCCTATAACCTTCAGTTGAAGGGCGAGTTGCATCGGCCTGACAACAGCAAGGTCGATGCGGTGGATGACCATTGGGACCAGTTCTCCAGCTTTGGGGCCTATGACCGCTTCACCCGCGACTGGCTGAAGGCGGCGCGGCGGTTGCTCAAGCCCAATGGCGCGATCTGGGTCATTGGCAGCTATCACAACATCTTCCGCGTCGGGGCCGCCATGCAGGATGCCGGCTACTGGATGCTGAATGATGTGGTGTGGCGCAAATCGAATCCGATGCCGAACTTTCGTGGCAAACGCCTGACCAATGCGCATGAGACGCTGATCTGGGCCAGCCGCGATGAGGGTGCAAAATACACCTTCAATTATGAGGCGCTGAAGGCGCTGAATGATGGCGTACAGATGCGCAGCGACTGGGTGCTGCCGATCTGCACCGGACATGAGCGCCTGAAGGATGACAATGGCGACAAGGCTCATCCGACGCAAAAACCGGAAAGCCTGCTGCACCGCATCCTGATCGCCACCACCAATCCGGGCGATGTGGTGCTGGACCCGTTCTTTGGCACTGGCACCACTGGTGCGGTGGCCAAGATGCTGGGGCGCGAATTCATCGGCATCGAACGCGAGGAGGCTTACCGCAAGGTCGCCTCGGAACGCATTGAACGTATTCGCAAATTCGATGCCAGCGCATTGGAGATCACCGGCAGCAAACGGGCCGAACCGCGCGTGCCCTTCGGGCAGGTGGTGGAGCGTGGCATGCTGCGCCCTGGCGAGGAGCTGTTCTCGATCGGCAACCGCTTCAAAGCCAAGGTGCGCGCCGATGGCACGTTGATCGGCAATGACATCAAGGGCTCGATCCATCAGGTCGGGGCCGCCTATGAGGGCGCGCCAAGCTGCAATGGTTGGACCTATTGGCACTTCAAGCGTGATGGCAAGATGATCCCAATCGACATCCTGCGCCAGCAGATCCGCGCCGAGATGGAGGCCGACGAGCGTCAGCGGCACTGACGCCCCGGCTACGAAATACGCGATACCCATATACGGTTACGCCTGTGCTCCGGTTCCGCCGGGAGCACACCTCCCC
>CALKAA010000007.1 GCA_937983495.1 uncultured Gemmobacter sp.
TCCGTGACCTGCACAAGAGTTACGGCCAGCTTGAGGTCTTGAAAGGTGTGGACCTGCGGGCGCCCAAGGGCCATGTGATCTCGCTGATCGGCTCCTCCGGCTCGGGGAAATCCACGCTTCTGCGCTGCTGCAACCTGCTGGAAGACAGCCAGCAGGGCGACATCCTCTTTGAGGGCGAGGCCGTGCATTGGAAGGGCCAGGGCCTCGCCCGCCACCCCGCCGACAAGATGCAGGTTCTGCGCATCCGCACCAATCTTTCCATGGTGTTCCAGCAGTTCAACCTGTGGTCTCACATGACCATCCTGCAAAACGTCATGGAAGCGCCGGTGACCGTTCTGAAACGCGATCCTGCCGAAGTGGAAGAGAAAGCCCGGCATTACCTGGCCAAAGTGGGCATTGCCGACAAGGCCGATGCCTGGCCCGCCATGCTGTCGGGCGGCCAGCAACAGCGCGCCGCGATTGCCCGCGCGCTCTGCATGGAACCCCGCGCGCTGCTGTTCGATGAGCCCACCTCCGCGCTCGACCCCGAACTGGAGCAAGAGGTGGTGAAGGTCATCAAGGCGCTGGCCGAGGAAGGCCGCACCATGATCATCGTGACCCATGACATGAAGATGGCCGCCGATGTCTCCGATCACGTCATCTTCCTGCATCAGGGCAAGATCGAGGAACAGGGCCCGCCGGATCAGCTCTTTGTCCATCCGCAGACCGAGCGTCTGAGGGGTTTTCTTTCCGCAACAATGCCTTAACAATCCGAGGCCTCAACCGGCCCAACACCACCAACGGGAGACCGACAATGAAGAAACTGCTGCTTGCCACCACCCTTCTGGCCCTTTCGGGCGGCATCGCCGCCGCACAGACCGTCCGCCTTGGCACCGAAGGTGCCTACCCTCCCTTCAACTTCATCGACGATTCCGGCAATGTCGCGGGCTTTGAACGCGAGCTGGGCGACGAGCTGTGCAAGCGTGCCGGCCTGACCTGCGAATGGGTCACCAATGACTGGGACAGCATCATCCCGAACCTGCAATCGGGCAATTACGACGTGATCATTGCCGGTATGTCGATCACCGACGAGCGCGCCAAGGTCGTGGATTTCTCTGAAAACTATGTGCCCCCGGCAGACAGCGCCTATGTCGGCCTGACGGCGGATGCCGACATCAAGGGCGGCGTCGTCTCGGCGCAGGTCGGCACCATTCAGGCGGGCTATGTCGCCGAATCGGGTGCCACCCTGCTCGAATTCCCCACCCCCGATGAAACCGTCGCAGCCGTGCGCAATGGCGAGGCCGTCGCCGTCTTTGCCGACAAGGATTTCCTGGCCCCCTACGTCACGGAATCGAATGGCGAGCTGACCTTCGTCGGGCCGGACGTGCCGCTGGGTGGCGGTGTCGGCATGGCCTTCCGCCAGTCGGATGACGAGCTGCGCGAGAAGTTCACCGCCGCCATTCAGGCCATGAAGGCCGATGGCAGCCTGAACCCGCTGATCGAAAAGCACTTTGGCGCCGAAGCCAAGAAGTTCTGATCCCTGCAAGGCGGCCTCTGCCCATGCTTTGGGCGGGGGCCATCTTCCCCGCGCGGCCTCTGCGCGCCCCTCTCATCCCGCGATGATCCCATGTTCAGCTTCTGCGCCGATCCCAAGAGCCTCGAGGGGTTCAGCTGGCTGGTCTGCTATCTGACCTCCGGCAAACATATCGACTTCTACTGGTCGTTCCTGACCGTGCTGATTCTGCTGGCCGTCACCGCCCCCTCGGCGCTGGCTTTCGGCTTTGGCGGGGCCATGGCCGCGCGCAGCCCCATCGCGCCGTTGCGCTGGTTCGGCAAGACCTACACCGCCATGGTGCGCGGCGTGCCGGATATCGTGTTCTTCCTGTTCTTCGTCATCGCGCTCGATCAGGGGATCGAGTGGATGAAGCATCAGGTCGTCTGCCCCGATTGGGATCAACCGATCCGTCAGGGCCTGGAATTCCGCGTCTGCCCCGAGGCCAAGGTGCCCTTGGGCAGTTCCGCACAGATCTGGCACCAGCTTTACGGCTTTGCGCTGGCGGTTTTCACCTTCGCCATCGTCTTCGGCGCCTTTGCTGCCAATGTGCTGTATGGTGCGATGAATGCCGTGCCCCGCGCGCAACTGGAAACCGCCGAAAGCTATGGCATGAGCCAGGGCCAGGTGTTCCGCCGCATCCTCGTGCCGCAAATGTGGACCTATGCGCTGCCGGGCCTGTCGAACCTGTGGATGATCCTCATCAAGGCCACGCCGCTTCTGTTCCTGCTGGGGGTCAAGGACATCGTCTATTGGGCGCGCGAGCTGGGCAGCGCCAAGACCCAGGCCTATGCCTATCCGCATCCCGATTGGCGCCTGTGGTATTTCCTCTTTCTGCTGGTCGTCTATCTCTGCATGACCCGCATCTCTGAAATCGTTCTGTCCCGCCTGACCCGCCGTCTCAGCCATGGTCAGGCCACCGCCGCCGGTGAAGCCATGCGGAGGGCCGCGCAATGACCTGCATCGAGACCATTCAGGCCTATGCCTTCCGCTCCTTGGGCTTTGGCGAAAACCTGCTGCCGCGCACCGATTTCAACCTGTGCCAGCAGTTCACCCTGATCGGCTCGGGGCTGATCTGGAATATCTATTTCGGCGTGCTGGCGCTGTCGCTGGGCTTCTTCCTCGCCACCGCGCTGGCGCTTGCCAAGGCCAGCCCCCGCGCCGCCTTCCGCAAACCGGCCGAATGGTTCATCTTCGTGTTCCGCGGCTCGCCCTTGTTCATCCAGTTCTTTCTGGCCTATTCGGCGCTGGTGATGCTGCCGCGCGGCGGGATCGACATTTTCGGCCTGCATATCGCGACCAGCTGGCTCACCTCGGCCTGGGCGGGCGCGGCCATCGTGCTGTTCCTCAACACCTCGGCCTATGCCGCCGAAATCTTTCATGGCGCGCTGCAATCCATCCCGAAGGGCGATCTGGAGGCCGCAGAGGCCTATGGCCTCTCGGGCTGGTCCAAGTTCCGCCGCATCCAATGGCCCACCATGCTGCGGCTGGCCTGGCCCGCCTATACCAACGAGGCGATTTTCCTGTTCCACGCCACCACGCTGGTGTTCTTCTCGGGCTTCCCGGCGTTTCAGCAACGCGGCGACGCGCTCTATTACGCCAATTACTTCGCCGACAAGACCTTCAACCCTTTCGTGCCCTATCCGATCGTCGCCTTCTACTTCATCCTGCTGACTTTCGCGCTGATCGGGCTGTTCGGACTGGTGAACCGGCGGCTGAATCGGCACCTGCCCTCCAACACCCGCAGCAAAATTCGCTTGCGTCCGCAGTTGATCCGGTAGTAGCCTATATTTGATCAAATTCTTCGGGCCGTCGCCCGAACCGCGCCCCGCCACAGGGGCGTGGCGTCCCCTGCCCCTCCGGGCGGCAATCCCTGCGCAGGGTGACAATGCGCCGGGCGCGGATGGCAAGGATCAAACAAGGGAGAACGGGCCGGGGCCGCCAAGGCTGCCTCCGCCTTCGATTGCACGATGAACATGAAGGATTATCTTCGCAAGAACCCGCAGGTCCGCACCATCCGTGTGGCGGCTGCGGATCTCAACGGTCAGGCCCGCGGCAAGCGCGTGCCCACCCGTTTCGCCGAAAGCGTTGTGAAAAACGGCACCCGCTTCCCGTTTTCGGTGCTGAACCTCGACATCTGGGGCGAGGACATCGACGACAGCCCGCTGGTCTTTGAACAAGGCGATCAGGATGGCGTGCTGAAACCGACCGAGCGCGGCTTCATGCCGATGCCCTGGCTGGAGGCGCCAACCGCCCTGCTGCCGATCTGGATGTTCCGCGAAAATGGCCAACCCTATGAGGGCGACCCGCGCCACGCGCTCAATGCTGTGGTGCAGCGCTACAAGGCGCGGGGCCTGACCCCGGTTTGCGCCATGGAGCTGGAGTTTTTCCTGATCGACGATTCGGGCAAGACCATGCAGGTGCCTGCCTCGCCGCGCTCGGGCAAGCGCCGCAAGGCTGCCGAAACGCTCTCGATCCGCGCTTTGGACGCCTTCGATACATTTTTCACCGACCTCTACGATGCCTGCGAGGCGATGGATATTCCCGCAGACACCACCACCTCGGAAACCGGCCTCGGCCAGTTCGAGGTGAACCTGATGCATTGCGACGATCCGCTGCGCGCCGCCGATGACGCCTGGCTCTTCAAGATGTTGGTGAAGGGCCTGGCCCGGCGCCACGGCTTCGCCGCCAGCTTCATGGCCAAACCCTACCCGGAATATTCGGGGTCTGGCCTGCACACCCATTTCAGCGTGATTGATGAAAAGGGCGAGAACGTGTTCGACAGCGGCGGGCCGAAAGGCACCGCCATGCTGCGGCACGCGGTGGCGGGCTGCCTGAATGCCATGGCGGATTCGACGCTGATCTTCGCGCCGCATCAGAACAGCTATGAACGGCTCGTGCCCGGCAAACACGCCCCCACCTCGATCGGCTGGGGCTATGAGAACCGCACCACCGCCATTCGCATTCCGGCCGGCAATCCGGCGGCACGGCGGATCGAGCATCGCGTGGCAGGGGGCGACGTGAACCCCTATCTCATGCTGGCCACCATTCTGGGGGCCGCCCTCACTGGCATCGAAGATCAGCAAGAGCCGCCAAGCCCGGTCACCGGCAATGCCTATGCGATGGACCTGCCGCAGATCCCCACAAGCTGGGAGGAAGCCATCGAGGCCTTCGAGAACAGCGACACCCTCTCGCGCTTCCTGCCGAAAGAGCTGATCCGCAATCTGGTGCAAACCAAGCGGCAAGAGCTGCATTACATCGCGGAACTGACGCCCGAGGAGCGGGTGGAGCTGTATCTCGATACGGTGTGAGACTGCCAGAGCGCGGATCAGGTAACGGTCCGGTGGACCGTTACCCCACGCGATTGTCGCAGGCGG
>CALKAA010000008.1 GCA_937983495.1 uncultured Gemmobacter sp.
GTTGGCGGTGTTTCCGACTGAAAGCCGATGGATATTTCCGGCCATGGTGGTGGCGGGGGCCTTGGGCGGTTGGGCCTGGGCGATGATCCCGGCGATCCTGAAAACGCGGTTCAACACCAATGAGATCCTGGTTTCACTGATGCTGGTTTATGTGGCTGAAACCGTGCTGGCCATGGCCTCGACCGGGTTCTTGAAAAACCCCGAGGGCATGGGCTTTCCGGGCAGCCGGAATTTCAGCAGCTATCCGGCGGCGCAGAATGCCAATCTGGTGGAGGCCTTGGGCCTGCATTGGGGGGGCGTGACGGCGATGTTTGCGGTGGTGGCGGCCTATGTGCTGCTCCAGCGGCATATGCTGGGCTTTCAGATCAAGCTGTCGGGGCAGGCCCCGCGCGCCGCGCGCTTTGCAGGCGTGGCACCGGAAAAGCTGGTCTGGCTGTGCATGGGCGTGGCGGGCGCGCTGGCGGGCATGGCGGGGCTGTTCGAGGTGACGGGGCCTGCCGGGCAGATCAGCATTGATTTCAACGTGGGCTATGGCTTCACCGCGATCATCGTGGCGTTCCTGGGCCGGCTGAACCCGCTGGGCATTCTGCTTGCTGGGCTGCTGATGGCGCTGACCTATGTGGGCGGCGATCTGGCGGCGCAGAACCTTGGGATGCCAGCGGCGGCGATCAAGGCCTTTCAGGGGATGCTGCTGTTTTTCCTGCTGGCCTGCGAGGTCTTGACCAATTTCCGCATCCGCTGGCTGGGCGGGGTGCGGGAATGACGCGGGCGCAGACAAACGGGCTGGCCTTGGGGTTGGCGCTGGCCGCCGCGGCTTTGGGCTATCTGGTGCCGGTGGTCGGGCCGATCCTTGCGGTCTTTCTGGTGTTGGTCGTGCTGGCGGCGGTTCTGGGGGATGAAGCCGGGATGGCGGCAGTCTTGCTTGAGCCTTTCGCAGCCTTGGCGCGCTGGCTGGCGCGCTCCGGGGAGGGGCGATGGTTGCGCCGGGCGCCTGTGTTCGGACTGTTGGCAGGCGCGACCTCGCGCTGGATCACGGCATCTGTGATGGACGCGGGGAGCTGAGACATGGCCAAGGGATGCAAGCCGATGGGCAAAGCGGAGGTGCGGGTGTGATGGGTGGCATTGATCCGGCCCTGTTGATTGCGGCGCTGCTGACGGCTTCGGTGCCGATCCTGCTGGCGGCGGTGGGCGAATTGGTGGTGGAGCGTGCGGGCGTGCTGAACCTCGGGGTTGAGGGGATGATGATCCTGGGCGCGATCTGCGGCTTCATCACGGCGGTGGAGACCGGCAGCCCCTTGGCGGGGTTCATCGGCGGGGCGGCCGGTGGGGCGGTGCTGAGCCTGCTCTTTGCCGTGCTGGTTCTGGTGATGCAGGCCAATCAGGTGGCCTCGGGGCTGGCGCTCACGCTGTTCGGGCTTGGGCTGTCGTCGCTGATCGGGCAGGGCTATGTGGGCATCAAGCCGCCCTTGACCGGGGCCGTGCCCTTCGGGCCGCTGGCGGAGTTGCCCTTCCTTGGCCGGGTGCTGTTCTCGCATGATCTGCTGGTTTACCTGTCGGTCGCGCTGGTGGCAGGGGTGTGGGCCTTTCTCAAGTTCACGCGCGGCGGGCTGGTTCTGCGGGCCGTGGGGGAAAGCCATGAGGCCGCCCATGCGCTTGGTTACAAGGTACTGCGCATCCGGCTGATGGCGATTGCCTTTGGCGGCGCGATGGCGGGTTTGGGGGGCGCTTACCTCAGCCTCGTGCGGGTGCCGCAATGGGTCGACGGGATCACGGCGGGCGCGGGCTGGATCGCGCTGGCGATCGTGGTCTTCGCCAGCTGGCAGCCGTGGCGCGCGCTGCTGGGGGCCTGGCTCTTTGGCGGGATTTCGGTCTTGCAGCTGAACCTGCAAGTGGCTGAGGTGGGGATTCCGGTCGAATATCTGTCGATGTCGCCTTACCTGATCACCATCATCGTGCTGGTCATCATGTCTTCCGGCAAGGGGCGGGCCAGTTTCGCGGCCCCGGCCTGTCTGGGGCAGAATTTTCATGCCGCGCGGTGACGTAGCGGCAGCTTTCGCGGGCGGCGTGGTGACGCGTTGCCAAAGTCACGGCGGCAGACCAATCTGGCGCCATATAACCGGGGCAAAGCCCCCACAGGGAGAATGCGCATGATCCGCAGAACACTTCTGGCCAGCGCGGCCGTTGGTCTTTCGATGCTGGCCGGTGGCATGGCCATGGCGCAGGACAAGACCAAGGCCTGCTTCGTCTATGTCGGCCCGATCGGCGATCTTGGCTGGAGCTATCAGCACCATCAGGGCGCGCTGGCGGTGCAGGAGAAATATGGCGACAAGGTTGAAATTCAGTGGCAGGAAAGCGTGCCGGAAGGGGCCGATGCCGAGCGCGTGCTGACCCAGATGGCCTTGGGTGGCTGTGACATCATCTTCACCACCTCGTTCGGCTATATGGACGCGACCAATGCCGTGGCCAAGAAGTTCCCGAATGTGAAGTTCGAACATGCCACCGGCTTCAAGCGCGAGGCCGAGAATGTCGCGATCTACAACGCCCGCTTCTATGAAGGCCGCGCGATTCAGGGTCATATTGCCGGCAAGATGACCAAATCGAACAAGATCGGCTATATCGGGTCATTCCCGATCCCCGAGGTGGTCATGGGGATCAACGCCTATTACCTGCACGCCAAGAAGGTGAACCCGAATGTGGAGCTGAGCGTGGTCTGGGCCTACACCTGGTTCGATCCGGCGAAAGAGGCCGATGCGGCCAAGGCGCTGATTGATCAGGGCGTGGACGTGATCGCCGCCCATACCGACAGCACCGCGCCGCTGGCCGAGGCGGCCAAGACCGGCGGCAAGGTGATCGGGTTCGGTCAGGCCTCGGACATGGCCGATTACAAGCCAAGCCCGCGCGTGTCGTCGATCATCGACAACTGGGCACCTTACTATGTGGCGCGCGTGGGGCAGGTGATGGATGGCACCTGGACCTCGACCGACACCTGGGCGGGCATCAAGGATGGTGAGGTGGAGATCGGCGAGATCACCGAGGCCGTTCCGGCAGAGGTGAAGGCTGAAGCCGAGGCGATGCGTGATGCGATCGCGGCGGGCACCTACCATCCCTTCACCGGCCCGATCAAGAAACAGGACGGTAGCGAGTGGCTGGCCGAGGGCGTGACCGCGCCGGATGGCGACCTGCTGGGCATGAACTTCTATGTCGAGGGGATCACCGGCGAAATTCCGAAGTGATCGCCGCCGCAAGGCAAGCGAAAGGCCCGCCGCTTTGGCGGGCCTTTTGCATGTCCATGGCTCGGGTATCGCCTCGGTCATCAGGAGGCGGTGGCTCATGTCGCGAATGGGCAAGATGCTGTGCCGGTGCCGGGGTAGCTTGCGGCCATGACACAGGATTTCATCATCATCGGGGCCGGGATTGCGGGCCTTTCGGCGGCGGCGGAACTGGCTGCTTTGGGTCGTGTGCTGGTGTTGGAGGCGGAGGCCGCCCCGGCGCATCATGCTTCGGGGCGTTCGGCAGCCCTTTATGAGCCGCGCTACGGGCTGCCTGCGGTGGTGGAACTGTCGCTGGCCTCGGAAGCTGCCTTCCGCGCCATGCCCGATATGCTGAAACCGCGCGGGCTGATGATCCTGGCCCGCGCCGATCAGCGGGTGGCGTTTGAGAAGGATCTGGCGGGGTTCCAGTTGCAGGAGGTTGCGGTAGAGACCGCGCGGGCGCGGGTGCCCATCGTCAACCCCGAGACGGTGGCTTTTGCTGCCATGGCCGATCACGCCTGGGACATCGACACCGATCTGCTGATTCAAGGCCATATCAAGCGCTTGCGGGCGCAGGGCGGCGAGGTGCTGTGCCGCGCGCCGGTCTCGGCGATCACCCGTGAGGGCGGGCAATGGCAGGTGGAGACACCGCAGGGCGCGTTTGCGGCACCCGTTTTGGTCAATGCGGCAGGGGCCTGGGCCGACCGGGTGGCGGCACTGGCGGGCATTGCCCCCTTGGGTCTCACGCCTTATCGCCGGTCGATGGCGCGCATTCCGGCACCGGGCGGGCATGATGTGACGGATTGGCCGATGATCTTTGGCTGCGGTGAAAGCTGGTATGCCAAGCCCGATGCCGGGGCGCTGATCGTTTCGCCCGCCGAAGAAGACCCGCAAGACCCGCAGGATGCCTGGGCCGATGACATGGTGCTGGCCGAAGGTTTGGCGCGCTATGAGGAGATGGTGACCGAGCCGGTGACGCGGCTGATTGCCAATTGGGCGGGGCTGCGCACCTTCGCGCCGGACCGGGTGCTGGTCATTGGGCCGGATGCGGCGGAGCCGTCGTTTGTCTGGCTGGCGGGGCAGGGCGGCTATGGCTTTCAGACCTCGCCCGCCGCGGCCGGGCTGGTGGCCGATCTGCTGGCCGGGCGCGCACCGGCCGTGGGGCAGGCCT
>CALKAA010000009.1 GCA_937983495.1 uncultured Gemmobacter sp.
CAAACTGGTGCGGGTGAAGGGACTCGAACCCCCACGCCAAGGGCGCCAGAACCTAAATCTTGCGAATATGTAAAACTATCATCGGTTTCCGCCGGAAGTTTCCCAAGACATATCGGGAACAAAAAGTGAAACCGGGAAACGTCCCAACCCCTCGACGCTCGCGCTCACACCTTGACCGTGAAAGCCCCGGATCCTGGCGCTCACCGCACCTCGTCGATCAGCTCCAGCGCCCCATCCGGCAGCGGCCGCTGAAGCTCGGCCGCGGGGGCGCCCTGCAGCCAGGCCTGCCAATCGTCGGGCTCGATCAGGATCACGGGCATAGCTTTCGGATGGATCGGCGAGACTACTCCATTGGGCTCGCAGGTGAGAAAGGCGAACAGGTCGTCCACCGTCTCGCCGTCCTTGAGCTTGCGCATCGAGCGCCATTCCGGCACCCAGATCCCCGCAAAGAAAGCCTGATGCTCGCCCAGAACCCGGAACCAGGCATTGCCCGCTCCCTTGCCGCGCGGCTCCGCAAATCGGTCGAAAGGCACGAGACAGCGGTGGTCAGGCCCCAGCCATCGGCGCCAATGAGGCGAGTGGACATTTCGAACGTTGGTGACGCCCCGGTCGATCCCCGAGGGGCTGTGGTACTGAGGCGGCGAGGGGAGGCCCCAGCGCGCCAGCCGCAGGACCGCCCCATCCTCCCCCTGGGTCAGGATCGGTGCCAGCCTGTCAGGGTAGATGTCGCCGGGCTCGATGTTGCCCGCGCGGTTATTGACCCCGGGAAACAGCCTGCGCATCGCCTCGACGGCGGTGGTCTGGTTGTAGAGGTTGCACATGGATCCGCTCAGCCCTCACAATCTGAGGGTGACCATGCGAACCGACCGGCGGCTGGTCAATCCCTATCTCAGCGGCGGTCGCTCTCCCTGTAGCGCATCCCAGGCCCCTTTCATGGCGGCGAAACTGCCGGCCGCGAGGCTTTCCATCCGCGTCCATGGGTTGCTCGCCCAGATGATGTAGAGCGCGGCAGTCTCGTCAAAGTGTGGCTCGTGGATTCGCATGATGTATGAGAACATAGTGGGAACATATTCGTTGAGCAATCCCCCTCGCACCCCTCGACACCTGCCGCTGCCGCGCCTAGATCCCGGCACATGTACCCATCCGGCGAAATCACCATCCGCGTCGACTGCGCCTGCGGCCATAGCGCCGAGCTACGGGCGGAGGATGTTGGATGCGATCCCCTCTATTTCAAAGGCTGGGATCGCCTGCGGTGCAGCCGGTGCGGGCGCAAAGGGCGCCCCTCCAGTCTGATCCGGGCGTGGTCCAGTAGCGCAGGACAAGCGCGCAACCGGGAGAGCTAACCAACATAGTGTGGACACGCAGCGCGCAACACTGATCATCACGGGCGCGGAAGGCAAGCGCCTGACCTACCGGCGGACTGACTCAGTTTTCGCCTGAGTACCGCGACTTGGTCGCGCGCGTGCAGGACGACTGGTCCGAATCGGATTGACTATTGGATGATCTCGAGTCCCCCTTCTGAGGGTTCGGGTTCATACTTAAGAGGTTTTTCACCGTGTCTTCAAATGATCGATCGCGTGAAGTTGACAATAATCAAACCTCCGCGTCCATGTCGTTTGATATTCGGTTCATGAAGAAAGGCAAGCACAGCACCTTTCTGCTTCTGCCAGAGTCTTATCATGCCCCGATTGGTCTTGTCATCGCCCACTGGGGGAACTTCGAAACTGTTTTCAACGCCTGCCTGTCTGGCCTCATTGACGGCGAGAAAGCGGACGGTGGCAGCAGAGACACTGATGGCTGGCAACGTCATAGGTTTAAGAGCCGCCGCAGGTTGTTCAAGGATATTTGTTCCGAATGGCTGGTGAGCTGGAGGCCCGCCGAAGCGGATGTTTTAAAGGGGCTTGCTGACAGGGCTGGGGACTTAGGTTGGAAGCGCAATCTTATTGCGCATGGTTCTTATGGCTACACAATTCTGCCGCACTCTTCTGAGGTTACCAACTGCCGAGCGGTGAACCAGGGTACAGGAGATGAGTTTCGATTTGACGCGGATATCCTCAAAAAGCTCTATCACGACATATCTCACATGACCGCAGACCTTGTTATTGCGTTTAAGTGCTTCGGTGAAATTGAGGGTCCCTTTCACGCATTGCCAGATACAGAGATATTGAAAGTTTACCGAGAGAGTATTCATCCGCGGAATCCCAATCCAAAAAAGCGGCCACCCCAGCCTTAATCATCTCAGGAGTAACCTCAACTTCATCTGTGCCGGCCTGTGGCTTACGCTGTTCGCGCATCTCCTTCGCTTTCTCAAGTATATAATCGCCCAAAATTTGGTTGGTGCATGCGCATGATGGCGAGAACGTAGAGGGAACGCTTGAGAGGGGCAATCCCCTGCCGCCTCACCCCCCCACCG
>CALKAA010000010.1 GCA_937983495.1 uncultured Gemmobacter sp.
GGTGTGTTCATCGCTCGCCTCGATCATCGTGCGCAAGATCGGGGCGGATGAACGATCCGTGGTGCTGCTTTTGTATCCGATGGTGGCGAACTTTGCCGTGCTGGGCTGCGCCTTGCCCTTTGTCTACAAGCCGATGCCCATCGAGCATCTGGGCATGCTGGGCATCATCGCGGCCTTTGGCTTTGTTGCCACCTTGCTTGTCATCGCGGCCTATCGCCGGGCCGAAGCCGTGGTGGTGGCCCCGATGCAATATTCGCAGATGATCTGGGCGATCTTCTACGGCTATCTGATCTTTGACGAGACGCCCGATGAATGGACGCTGATCGGGGCCGGGGTCATCATCGCCTCGGGCATCTATATCGTGCTGCGCGAGGACAAGGGCACGGTGTCGGAAAACCAGCCGGTGCTGGCCACCCGCTCGCGCCCGGAAACCGGCTTGATGCCGCGCATTTCGCTGCTGTTGCGGCGGGGGGCGGGGCGCCCATCGGGGCGGGATCAGGGCTGAGACGGGCTGCGCGGCGACTTCCGCTGATCTTTGAGCGTCATGCCATGGAGGATTGGAACATGCCAAGCCAACGCTGAGCCATGCTGGCCCCGCGCGCGTCGCCTGCTGCGGTCAGCGCCTCTATCGCCTTGGACGCGCGCGTGCGCACATCTGGCACGGCTTGTGTCACCAGACTGGCCAAGGGGCCGCGCGCATTGGCAATCACCGAGATCACATCCATCTCCACCGCCATGCGGCAGCTTGCCAGATCTGCCAGCACCTCTCCGCGATTGAGGTGATAGCCCCAATATCCCCTGCGCGCCTGACGCAGCTTTTGGCGCAACTGCCGCCGGTCGGCTGTGCCCTTCAGCAGTCCGATCAGGGCCTGATCGCCAATGCCTGCCTTGCCAAAGATGCGCCAGATATGATGGCCGCCAAACGGCACCTTGAAGGTGTCGATGGCGACGTGCTGCCGGTAACGGTTGACGTGCTGGGCGTCGCGGCACAGCGGGTCATAGATCACGATGTGATGGCAGTTTTGGGAGATGTCCTCGGGGTGATCCCAGATGAACTCAGTTTGGGCAACTGAGGTCACCCATGACGGCTCAAGTTCCGTGATCACCCGCTGATCCACCGAAAATTGCGGAGCATAGGTCACGGATCGGGTCGCCCGCAGTGCCTTGCTGGCATGTAGCGCGGCAAAACCGCCCATCGACAGGCCATAAGTCATCCGTTCGGCGTAACCCGCCGTCAGGCCTCGGATCTGCTCCAGCAATTCGCGCAGATCGGGGTATTGATACCACTGGTTGCTTTTGGGGATGACGTGAACCGCATCCAGCCCCGCGCGCTTGATCGTGTTTTCGGCCTCACCCGATGTGATGTCAGCCTTGGTGTCGATCATGGATCGAAAGCCTATGACGACCTGCTGGGACGGTGCCTGTTCTGAGCTGGGCACAAAATACACTCTGAGCGTGTCGCTCTCGTAGATGTTGCGTTTCATGTCGCACAGGTCCGGTTGTGTTCTATATCCTCAGTGCCAGTCCATAGCCGGCCCCTGCTCTCCCATGTGCAAAGGGCGCGCGGCATGTCAACCTCGTCGGCAGCATGCCATGCTGGTTTTCGTGGCATCGAGTGCCCGAATGTTGCAGGTGAACAGACCGATGATTGGCGCGGCAAGCCGCCCGCAGCTTGCCCTTCCCAAACCGCATGTTTTCCTGTATGCGCAGCGCATCTGCGACGTGTGGCCCATCCCCCGGGCGCGTGCATCAGGATGGGGGAGGCGGCAATGGGGCCGCGACATAACGGGAGACACGGGATGGGCCCGTGTGCGCTCCCATGAGGATGATAGATGTTCCATATCACGAAAAAGTCGATCCAGTGGGGCGATGAGACGCTGACGCTGGAAACCGGCAAGGTTGCGCGGCAGGCGGATGGCTCGGTCATTGCCACGCTGGGCGAAACCAGCGTCATGGCCAACGTGACCTTCGCCAAGCAGCCGAAGCCCGGTCAGGACTTCTTCCCGCTGACTGTGCATTACCAAGAGAAATATTATGCCGCCGGTAAAATTCCGGGCGGCTTCTTCAAGCGTGAGGCGCGTCCTTCGGAGAAGGAAACGCTGGTCTCGCGTCTGATCGACCGTCCTTGCCGCCCGCTGTTCGTGGAAGGTTTCAAGAACGAAGTGCTGGTCATGGCCACCGTTCTGTCCTGCGATCTGGTGAATGACCCCGATATCGTGGCGATGATTGCGGCCTCGGCAGCGCTGACCATTTCGGGCGTGCCCTTCATGGGGCCGATTGGTGCTGCGCGCGTGGGCTTTGCCAATGGCGAATATGTGCTGAACCCGTCGATGGACGACATGACGCAGCTGCGCAAGAACCCGGAGCAGCGTTTGGACCTCGTGATTGCTGGCACCAAGACCGCCGTGATGATGGTGGAATCGGAAGCCTATGAGCTGACCGAGGACGAAATGCTGGGTGCCGTGAAATTCGGCCATGACGCGATGCAGCCGGTGATCGACCTGATCCTCGACTTCGCCGAAGACAGCGCCAAAGAACCCTTCGATTTCTCGCCGCCCGATTACGCTGATCTCTATGCGCGCGTGAAAGCGGCAGGCGAAGCGCAAATGCGCGCGGCCTTCGCCATTCGTGACAAGCAAGAGCGCAGCAATGCGATTTCGGCGGCTGTGGCTGCCATCAAGGCCGCGCTGTCGGAAGACGATCTGGCCGATGCGAACCTCGGCTCGGCGATCAAAAAGCTGGAATCGGGCATTCTGCGCGGTGACATCATCAATGGTGGTGCCCGCATCGACGGCCGCGACACCAAGACCGTGCGTCAGATCGTGGCGGAAACCGGTGTGCTGACCCGCGCGCATGGCTCGGCTTTGTTCACCCGTGGCGAGACCCAGGGCCTTGTGGTCACCACGCTGGGCACCGGCGAAGATGAGCAGATCATTGACGCGCTGAACGGCAATTACCGCTCGAACTTCCTGCTGCATTACAACTTCCCCCCCTATTCGGTGGGCGAAGTGGGCCGCGTGGGCAGCCCCGGCCGTCGTGAGATCGGCCATGGCAAGCTGGCCTGGCGCGCGCTGCAAGCCGTGCTGCCGGCCCCGACGGATTTCCCCTATACCATTCGCGTGGTGTCGGAGATCACGGAATCGAACGGCTCCTCCTCGATGGCTTCGGTCTGCGGTGGCTCGCTGTCGATGATGGATGCGGGCGTGCCGCTGAAGGCTCCGGTGGCTGGTGTGGCCATGGGTCTGATCCTTGAGGACGATGGCCGTTGGGCCGTGCTGACCGACATTCTGGGCGACGAGGATCACCTCGGCGACATGGACTTCAAGGTCGCAGGCACCGAGGCTGGCATCACCACGATGCAGATGGACATCAAGGTTGCGGGCATCACGCCCGAGATCATGGCGCAGGCGCTGGCTCAGGCCAAGGATGGCCGCCTGCACATCCTGTCCGAGATGAACAAGGCGCTGTCGGCCCCGCAGGGCTTCAGCGAATATGCCCCCAAGATCGAGACGCTGAGCATCCCGACCGACAAGATCCGCGAAGTGATCGGTTCGGGCGGCAAGGTGATCCGCGAGATCGTGGAAGTTTCGGGTGCCAAGGTCGATATCAATGATGACGGCGTGATCAAGATCGCGTCTTCTTCGGCTGAGGCGATCAAGAAGGCCTATGACATGATCTGGTCGATCGTGGCAGAGCCGGAAGAAGGCCAGATCTACATCGGCAAGGTGGTGAAGCTGGTCGATTTCGGTGCTTTCGTGAACTTCTTCGGCAAGCGTGACGGTCTGGTGCATGTCAGCCAGATCGCCAACAAGCGCCTGAACCACCCGAACGAGATCCTGAAAGAGGGTCAAGAGGTGAAGGTGAAGCTCTTGGGCTTTGACGATCGCGGCAAGGTGCGTCTGGGCATGAAGATGGTCGACCAAGAGACCGGCGAGGAAATCGCGCCCGAGAAGAAAGAAAAGGAAGAAGCAGCCGAGAGCTGATTTCTTTCGAG
>CALKAA010000011.1 GCA_937983495.1 uncultured Gemmobacter sp.
GCGAAATATCACGATTACGACAGCGAAATCAGCGACTTACTTGGAGAATGTGGGACCATTATAGCATAAGATGTGTGGTGATTAGTCAATCTGGATTTCTGTTCAAAATTTCCTGCGTGTTGAATTCATCATAGGCATATTTTAGGGCCGGTATAACAGTTTTTTCGTAAATAGTGCGTTGCTTTGGGGAGAGGCTATCAAGTCCACGATGTATGACTTGACGTGCAACGCCAATGGCATCTTTGTGTGCAAATTCATCGAGGAAGCCACTTTCAATCGCTGCAGTTAAGTGATTGTGAAGATCAAAGTCTATATGATCGTTATGACCCATGATTGACTACTCCTTCTTGATTGGGTTTGCATCGCTTGACGTAAGTATATCATAAAGTCCATCTATTATTGTATTTGTTCTGTTGGATGTGCAGTATACATCAATTTTGTATAGGGCTGCAGTCAATCCTGCCGGATATGAATTGTAAACTTCATCCCTGACATCATACATCGCCGAAATTGCGTTCCAAGCAGTCAAAAACCCAGCAACGAACTGTGCTAGCTCTCTTGTTTGAAGAGTTGTGAGAGCTTCAGGGTGTGGAGGCGGATCCATTGTCTTGCGAAAGTTTCTTTCATCTTCAAACGCAGTAGAAACGTAACTGCAGGAGAAGTTCTGGACAGCATAGTACCCACTTGTTTCAGCTCTGGCGGCGAAACCAGTAGCTGTCAAAGTAAAGAGGGCTATGGAAAATTTTGTGATATTTATGTATTCTGATAAGGTTGCATGTTGACAAGACTTGACCGTGTTGAAAGGGGATTTAATTTTGAAGATCTTGAGTGAGGCGCAGATGTTATTTGGTGTCCAGCTTGGTTTGGATTTTACAGGCTGTAGCCCTAACGTAGCGCTCGCTATGATTGAGGACTGCATAGATACTCGTTTCAATGCAGTATCTGACTTGGGTGTCCCATCTGAAAAGCAGATTGCTTTAGCGAGTAAATTCGGACGAGACATATCGGTTCTTTCGAAAAGAGTAGGGAGTGCGGTGATTGAGGACATTATGCAGAAGCTTAATGAGGAAGCGATTAGTCAGCAAAGTCTCTCACCTGGAGATTCAGTTTACAACAAGCATGACGCAACCCGAAGAACATATGTCATTTCTTCTATAAAGGAGGACGGAACCGTATACTTTCGGGGTGGTAACGGTGCGAAGGCGTGGGCTCGCAGCCTAGTACGGATCTCATAAGGATGCTTGCTTGATGTTATGAGAGGAGCGTTCGCTTTACGACGTCTGGCTCTTGCTGAATCAATCGCAGCAGCGCCGCTGCCGGTCCACTTACCTGCCGCTGGCCCTGCTCCCATTTCCGGTAGCCTGACAGGCTCATGCCCATAAGTGGTGCCATTTGCGCTTGCGTCAGCTTGGCCTGTTCACGGACTTCCCGCGGGGCAATAGAGGCATGGACGAGGGCAGGTCCTTCGCCTTTCGCATGTGCGAGGGCTTCGGTCATTGCTTGGAACAGATCATCGCCGAGAGTGCTCATCTCTTCTCCTTCCGGGTTGCCTTGAGGGCCGCCGCCAGCGCGGAAACGGCCCGCTTCTCGTCTGGCGTCATGTCGCCCTGATCATTCTTCGCATAGGCAAGAAGAGCGTAGAGCGGCATGGTGTCATCCAAGTAGTAGTAGATGATCCGTGCCCCACCCCTCTTACCGCGCCCGGATGCCGCAAAGCGCACCTTGCGAACACCACCCGTTCCCGGGATTTCATCACCTGCCAAGGGGTTCTCCGCCAGAAATTCGATCAGCTCGCGCTTCTCGTCCTCGGTGAAGAGCTTATCCGTCTGGCGGGTGAAGATCGGGGTCTCTGCTACCGACTGCATGGCAGCATATACCCCATTGGGTTACATTTTTCAAGTGTCATACGGCGACGGACCTTTGCGGAGCTGAAGTTCTAACCGAAGAGGCGTTTCCAGAAGCCCTTCGGAGAGTGGCCGTTCAGGAGTGCCAGAACACGGCCCTCGGAGCTGTCGAGACGCTTGCGAAGATCCTCTACGGTGTCTGTCAGGTGGCGCTTCTGTTCCTCCAGGCCGTTCTTTCGTTCCTCCATCACGGCAAGTTCTTTTTCTAGATCAGCTATCCGCTGCAATGCGTTGGAATCTGGGGGTAATCCGACCTGCTGCGCGCTGTTGCGCACCGTTGCATTGTTGATCTGTGCGACTCGTTGCGCGACGGGTTGGAAAACCCTGTGCAGCTCTGACGGGTCTATTTCGTATGATCCAGATTCACCCTTGGGGGCAGAAATCTTCCCGCTTTTTATGGCGCGCTGAATGGTCGCCTTGTTCTTGCCAGTGGCAGCCGCTGCTTCTGAAAGGGTGTATTTCATGGTGTTGCGGGTCCGTTGCGCATCGTTGCATTGCTATGCTGTGCGACGCGTTGCGCTGTTGCAAGGCTTTTCCTATCGGCGCAGATTTTCCTGCTTCTTGCAGTATGCCACAAAGGCAGCACCGGCATTCTTGGGTGGGTTCCCTTTCGTAGCTTCGGCCCTAGCGAAGGCCAGCCAGTCTGACCGCAGGACGTGGTAATCCCTGCCCTTCTCGCGGGCGACCTCGCGGGCCTTTTCTTCAGCCCATTCCGGTAGCCGGATATCAGGTGCCAGCGCCGTAGAGGTGGACCGTGGCCGGAAGATTACCAAGTCGTCAGCCATCAGCTCGATCTTGTAGAATGGCGTGCAGTCATCTTCGATGATCTGACGTAGGTTCAGCCGAAACTTCTTGAGTGGTGCGTTGCTGCCTGTCTTGTTCTGCAGGTTGGCCAGCCCGATCTGCCACTTTGGCTGCGCACCGCAGTGCTTGCGGGCAATCTCATAGAGGCGGCGTTCCAAGGGGCGGCGAAGGCGGAAGTAGTCTTCCGAGATGCTAATCACCTCGTTGGCCTCGATCGCGCGCATCAACCAGTCAGACAAGACAACTTCGCAGTAGTCGAGGCGCCATTTCCCCTCTTCCCGCATGACGAAGCCGCCTTCGTCGATCAGTCCGAAGATGCGGACCTCTTTCCGGTTCCCAGTCCTGATGTTGGTCTTGAACTGGGTGCCCTGAAGGCGCTGAAAGGCATGCTCAAGGCGCTTGTATTCCCTGCCATCGGTGTTGCGGTTCGTTCCGATCATCAGCTCGCGTGCGCTGAACCTGACCCGCTTGCCAATGGGTTCGCCTCGGTTCTTTCTGTCCATCAGCTGGCTGATGCAGAAGATTAGGATATCCTTGTCCTTGATGGTCGGCAGGCCAAGCCCGGACGGGATGATTTCCAGGCTGTTCTCCCCGCTCCGGTAGACCAGGTGGCGCATGTCGGGTTGCGTTGCCAGCGAGAACAGCGGGTGTTCCATCGACGCCATGTCATCCTTTGGCACGACATCGGCGATGTCGAGGATGAAGAAGTCTTTCTGTGGGTGTCGATCTGGAAGAAGGGCCATGGATGATTCTTAGCTCATGTTCGTGCTATCAGGAACCAAAATTCGTGCTTTCGGGAACCGCTGCCCGAGGCGGGGTGCTAAGTGCTCCTGTTCGTGCTTTCGGGAACCTGCTCTGGTGTCAAAATCGTTCGTGCCTTTCGGAACCAAAATTCGTGCCTTTCGGAACCAAAATTCGTGCCTTTCGGAACTATCCACAGGGTTAAAGCTTTGGTTTTGAATGCGTTCTGGCATCCGTAACACTACTCCGTAGGTAACACTAATAACACTAGGGGCTTTCGCCCGTATCGCGCCTAGAAGTCCACCGTCTGCGCTTGTGGCAAACGGTGGATTTGCCATGAAGAAGGTAGGGTCGCCAGCGAAGTCAGCCCCCAGACTGAGACGGGCGGTCGATCCAGATGGCGCAGAAGGAACTGCCGTCGTCTTGTTCGACGATCTGGCCGCCTGCTGTGGAGCAGTAGACTCGAGGGTATTGGCCGAACTCGCGCGCATCACCCCGGCCCATGATCAGAAACGCCGCCAGAAGCCCCAGAACGGCCCCGCCGGCGCCGACCGATGCCAACCACACCCAGAACCCGCCGAAGTAGCGCCAAGCCTCTCTGCGGGCCTCTCCTGCGGCTTTGGCATAGGTTCGGGCGGCAGAGCTGGTTTCGGCATGGCTTTTCTCGATGGCCCTGCTTGCGGCATCGGTGGCGGCGAGGATGGTTTCCATCGCCAGCTTTTCCATCCGCAGGTCCATACGCTCGGAAATAGCCTCATAGAGGGCTTGCCCGGTCTGGGCCATCGAAGCCACGCCCTGGACAAGTTGCTTGTTCAGGGCTTCGGCCTCGGCTTTGTTGAGGCTGGTTCGTTGGAGGTGCGCAATCTGCTGCCCCATGCGGGCCAGCTCGTCGGCCAGAATGTCGAAGGAATCTTTGGGGCGGCTATCTTCGGCATCGCTCATGCTTCACCTGCCCCAGCGATCTTTGCCTTGGCATCGAGGTCAGCCAGAAGCCCCGCCAGTTCCTTCTGATCGACTTCCCTGGTCGCGTTCTTGCGAAGGGTCGAGGCCAGCCACTTGGCAATCTTGGGGTCTTTCAGGGCTTCGGTTGTGACGATGGCCC
>CALKAA010000012.1 GCA_937983495.1 uncultured Gemmobacter sp.
GGCCGGGGGGCCAACATGATGGGCCGCGACCTCTGCCGCGGCGGCATCGGGGCTGAACCCTTGCAGCCGCAACACCCCTTCGCAAGTGGCGAGGGCCGCCCGCAAATCGCAGGCGGCCCCCTCTGCTAGACGTTCAGGCCGCCGCATCGGCCACCTGCAAGCTACGCTGCGCCGCCCGCTCACGCTTGCGCCGATAAAGCGCAATCACCGCCGGGCCAACCGTCACATCCGTCACCAGCGCCAAAGCGCTTCCCATGACCATCAGCATGCCAAAGGTGCGAATATTCGCCATTTCCGACAGCATGAACACGGCAAAGCTGGCCATCACCACCAATGTTGTGATCGCAACGGCATCTCCGACCTCGGCGAAGGTCGAACGCATAGCCGAAACCACGTCCTCACCCTCGTCGGTCTTGTGACGCACGGTGTGGAACAGGTGCAGCGTGTCATCCACGATGATCCCCGTAATGATACCCCCAATCAGGATGGTGAAGGTGTCCAGCGGGATCGCGGCAAAACCCATCACGCCCAGCAAGACGACAAAGGGCAAGATATTGGGCACCATGCTGACCGCACCCCAGCCAAAGGAGCGCAGCGCCACCATCATGCAGAGGGTCACGATCACCAGCGACAACAGATAGCTTTGCGTCACGCTTTCCAGCACAGCCGTGGAGGTCTGCGCCAGCAGGGCAATCAACCCCGTCGCCTGCACATCCGCCTTCTCGCCCAAAGCATCACGGAACGCCGTCTCGATGGTGGCGATGACATCGGTATACAGTTTCGCCTCCAGCCATGGCGTCTGGAAGGACACCCGACCCGTGTCATAGTCAAGGCTGACATAGCGCTTCATGTCGTCATTGCCCTGCCCTTCCAGCAACAGGATCTGATCCCAGATCTTTTCCTGTTCGGGCAGTTTGCGATGGCTCACATCGCCATCGTGGATGGCCTGATTGGTTTCCTCCAGGAAGGAAATCATGCTGGTATGACGACCGATCGGAATGTCCACCATGCCCGGCACGTTCTGCGCGGTTTGCTCCACCGTCTGCAACAAGCCCGCGTCCCGGAAATCGAGCCCGTTTTTCGGCGTGATCACCAGCTCCAGATTCACGCTGCCATGATAATGGCTGTCGATGAACTCGGTCGAAAGGCGCGCGCTGTTGTCCTTCGGCAGCCAAAGCAGGGAATTGTGCGAATAATCCAGCCTCAAGATGCCGATGGCAATGCCAGCCGTCACCAGCAGGCTGATTGCCAGAGCTGTCAGCGGTGCCGCGGCACTGGCTGCAGCAAGGTGCTGCATACCCCGCGCGATACGCCCCGGTTCTGCGCTGCGGCGCTCAAAATAGCGGCGCGGCAGGAAACGAAACGCCATGGTCGCCCAGAACAGCGCCAGCACATAGGACACACTGACAGAGACAAGGCCAAACAGGCCCAGGTCCGAAATGGGGGCCAGCGGCGAGGCGATCAGCCCGGCCAGGCCACCCGCTGTGGTCAAGGCGGCAAAGAAGATCGGCCTGTTGCAGCGCCGAACCGCCAGCGCCACGGCCATTCTGGCATCACCACTTTCCGACCGCGCTTTCAACAGCGCCGAAATGAAGTGAATGTAAGAGCAAAGCCCCACCACCAGCGTCATCGGAATGAGAAGCTGCGTCGGTGGCGTCATCGCCGTGCCAGTCACCGCCACCGTCGCCAGCGTGGTGAAGATCGAGGTGAAGAACGTCAGCAACGCCCCGAAAGACACGATCACGCTGCGCGTCATGGCGAACATGGTGATCAGGGTGATGATCACGCAAGCCAGCGTGAAACGTGGCATGTCACGATCCATCATCCGCACGATCTCGGTGCTGACAACCGGCGCACCCGCCATATGCACGTCAAAGCCATCTGCCTGATACCGGGCAATGATGGTGGCCGCCGCCGCCTCCATCTGGGCATATTCCGGCGCACCCAACAGGCGGCGCTGCTCGGTCGGCACGATCTCGGGCACGCAGACATGGCCTTTGTTCGGATCGGGGATGCAATCGCTGGCAGCGGGCGCATAGCGATAAGGCTCGATCACAATGGCCGCCGTCTTGCCATCTGACGAAACGACGAAATTTTTATAGAGCGGCGTGTCCAGAATGCGCTCGCGCAGTTCGGCCGGATCGCGGCCGCGCAACAACAGGTTGCGCACCAGTTCTTCCAGATAGACCCCGCCATTCTCATACTGGATGAAAGGAATGTTATAGGGGCTGAAGATCTCCGAAATATAGGGCACGCCATCGGAAATCTCATTGTGCAACTGGCTGAAGCGGCTCAGAAAATCGCGGTCGAAGATGTCGGGCGCGGCCACCGCGATCACCAGCCGGTTGTCCTGCCCGAACTCGCGGCGCATCGCATAATAGGACAGCAGCGCCGGGTCTTGCGGATGCATGAAGGCCTCGATACGGCCATCTTTCTGGATCGTCGGCAGGTTGCTGGCGACGTAGACGAAAATCAGTGCCATCACCACCAGCAGCGTTTTCAGCCGATGGGTAAAGGCGACAGTCAGCAGCCGGGTCACCCCGGTATCAAGCGCGGTCAATAGCTTCATGTGGTTTCTCCCCGATGGGCCGCAGCGGCGCACAGGGCGCAGCTGCGGGGCCAGAGTGCTGGCCTTGACGTCAGGACCGGATCAATGGGTGAAGTTCGGGCCGCGATATTCGCGGAAGGTGCTGGCCTCGGCCCCCATGTCCTCCAGCACGAAGAACTGGTCCGGCAGGCCCTGATTGAAGGTCTCACCCTCGGTCACGAAGACCGAGTTCGACACCACCCGCCCCTCCTTGAGGGTCGAGACGCGGTAGCGCTCGGGGGCAAAAACGCCATTGACCCACCGCATGTCCATGGTTTCCAGCACGCGCTGCTCGTTCGGAGCATCGGCGTTGAAGCTGGAATACATCGGCATGAAGGTTTCGGTATCCACCCAGACCTCGCCATCGCGCAGGCCCAGGCGCACCACTTCGGCCTCGGTGCGCGGGTTCACATAGATCTTGTAAACCGGATAGCCGTTGAACTCGCCAGTGCCCAGCATCTTGCAATCGTAATCGCGCGCCTGCCGGATCAGCATCTCGCCCACGGCCAGATCGGACCCGTAAAGCCGCTGGCTCAGGTCTTCGGATTTCACATCCACCACCGATTTCGACGAGGGCAGCCAGACCCAGACCTTATCGGCCATGCCAACTTCGAAATTGTCATGCACATAGGACTCGACGCCCTCCAGCTCGACCGGCTCCAGCACGATCGAACGCAGGCGGCGGTTGATGCCCTGATTCTTGTGGGCGGCGGCGATGCGGCGGGTCTTCACGGCACCAGTCTCATCGGTGATCGTCATGTTGACGACGCGCCAGCTGTCATAGCCGTTGTAGCGGTTCTGCATGCCCAGCATGACCTGATGGCAATCGCTCAGCACCGGCGAGGTGGGCGTCGCCGGAGGCACCAGCGGTTGGCCCGTCTCTGCCGAAGCCCCGCCCGCAAGGGCGAGCCCCGCGGCAAGAACCAGCGTTGAAACCACATTCTTCGTAAACTGCGTCATGTTTCTTTCCTCGTTGCCGAAACGTCGTGAATTGGATCGGAAGGTCCGAGGGCAGACTGGTGCAGAGTTGCTCAAGAACATAAATCTAATTTTAAGAGATAATTGGAGTTAAATGACGCCAAATTTCAAAATCTGAAAATATCTGTGACAAACTGCGGCACAAACTTGCGAAGTTCCGCTACGTCAAACGGGAAAATTCAATTCAGACAAGGCATTGGCGTGTGTTCTTCATCAAAATACAACCTTTGCGAAATTATGACGAAAGATGATCCCGCTCCAACCAATTTCCAAATAATGCCACACCCTATGGCTGTCGATTTGTCTAAATCTGATTCAGGGCCATCTGCTGTAATCGGCCCGTGATTTGCGGTGAATCATGGAAACCAAAATCTGCGGGGCCACGAGGCCCGAAGAAATTGCCATCCTGGAACATGAAGGCGTGCGCTATGTCGGGTTGTGGACCGGCATTGCAGGGCACCCCAACGATCTGGAGGATACACGCTTTGCCAACCTGGCGGCGCGCTGCCGGACTGTGACCCCGGTTGCCGTTTGTGTGCGCAAGCCGGTGTCCGATCTGATCGCGCTGTTGCAGCCTACAAAGGTGCGCATGGTGCAGTTGCACGGCTTCAACACGCCACGGGATGTGGCAGAGCTGAAGGCGGCAGGGTTCACCGTCATCAAAACCCTTCATCTGGCCGATCAGGGTCAATGCCCGGAGACGCGCTGGATCGCGGCCTATGATGCGGCGGGCTGTGACATCTATCTGATGGATCGTTTCGGCGGCCCGGAGCAGATCGGCAGTTGCGGCAAGGCTCTGCCGGAACCCGTGCTGCGCGACTGGAAGCACCGCCTTGCAGGGCGACGCATCTGGCTGGCGGGCGGGCT
>CALKAA010000013.1 GCA_937983495.1 uncultured Gemmobacter sp.
CGCGCGCCTTCATCGAGTTCCTGAAAACCCCGATCGCGCATGAAATCTGGATGGCGCAAAGCGGCTTTGTCACACCGTTCAAAGGGGCCAATACCGAGCTTTATGGTTCGGAACCGCTCAAGAAACAGGGGGAGATGCTGCTGAACGCCACCACCTTCCGCTTTGACGGCTCTGACCTGATGCCGGGGGCCGTGGGGGCGGGCAGCTTCTGGACTGGCATGGTGGATTATGTCGGTGGCAAGCCCGCCGCAGAGGCCGCCGCGCAGATCGACGCCGCCTGGCCGAAATAAGCGCCTGACATCAAGGGCCGGGGGCCATCGTCCCCGGCTTTTCCGTTGAGTGCCATGGGAGGGGGAGCCATGCATCCCGCAATTCAGGCCATGCTGACCATCGTGATCGGGGTCGGCGGCTGTATCGGTTATTTCTATTTCTCGAACCTGTTTCTCGACAAGGTTCTGTTTCCGGCACGCGGTGCCGATGCGGGGCGCAATATCAACCGCGCCAATATGATCCGGCCCTGGCTGTTCCTTGCGCCTGCGATGATCGCGCTTGGCCTCTATCTGGCCTATCCGGTGGTGGCGACGGCCTGGCTCTCGCTGCATGACAAGACCGGCGAGACTTTCGTGGGGCTGGCCAATTACGGCACCATGATGGGCGAGGCGAAATTCTGGGAATCCATGCGCTCCAATGCGCTGTGGCTGCTGTTCGTGCCCGCCGCCTCCACTGCCTTTGGCCTGCTGGCCGCGCAACTGACCGACCGTATCTGGTGGGGCAATATCGCCAAATCGCTGATCTTCATGCCGATGGCGATTTCCTTCGTCGGTGCGGCGGTGATCTGGAAGCTGATCTATGACGTGCGCCCCGAAGGCACCGAGCAGATCGGCCTGCTGAACGCGATCTATCTGGCGCTTGGCGGCGACGCGCCGCTGCAATGGCTGCAAATCCCGTTCTGGAACAACTTCTTCCTGATGGCCGTGCTGATCTGGATTCAGACCGGCTTTGCCATGGTCATTCTCTCGGCTGCCCTGCGCGGTGTGCCCGAGGACACGATCGAGGCCGCCATTCTGGATGGGGCCAACCCGTTCCAGATTTTCTTCAAGATCAAGGTGCCGCAGATCATGGGCACGATTGTTGTGGTTTGGACAACAATTACCATCGTCGTTCTGAAGGTTTTCGACATCGTGCGCGCCATGACCAATGGCCAATGGGAAAGTCAGGTTCTGGCGAATTACATGTTCGACAAGCTGTTCACCGCCTCCGACTGGGGCGTAGGGTCTGCGGCGGCGATGGTGATCATGCTGCTGGTGACGCCCATTCTGGTCTGGAACGTCCATAACGCGCGCAAGGAAATGCGCTGAGGCGCGGGGAGGTTACATATGGATAATATTGCCGGTTCCAAACCCGCCCTCACTTGGGCTGTTCACATCTCGGCCGTTCTGCTGGTTCTGCTCTGGGTCATCCCGACCTTCGGCCTGTTGGTCTCATCCTTCCGCACCGGCGACCAGATCTCCACATCCGGCTGGTGGCAGGCGCTTTCGACGCAAGAGGCGCAACTGCCTGCCATTCGCCTGAAAGGTGAGGAAGTTCAAAGGGATGGTGTCTTCGTGATCGAAGGCCAGCTTCTTGATAGCGCCGCCACGGTCAGCCGTTGGGGCATCAACTCCAAAGACCCCGAGGCCTATGCCGCGGGTGAAACCGGTGCGCTGCCCTCGGGCGAGGCGATCACGGTGACCGAGACCGGGGCCTTCACGCTCAGCTCCACGCAAAGCATGGCCGATCTGCGCATGCCGCGCGTCTTTGTGAGCGCTGCCACGCCACCGGAATTCACCCTGAACAACTATGACACCGTGCTGTTCAAGCCCGCGCCGGGGCAGAGCGTTGGCAAGGCCTTTCTGAACACGCTCACCGTTTCCATTCCCGCAACAATCATCCCGATCCTGATCGCCGCCTTCGCCGCCTATGCGTTGGCCTGGATGGAGTTTCCGGGCCGGGCGCTGCTGGTTGCTGCCGTGGTGGGCCTGCTCGTCGTGCCGCTGCAACTGGCGCTGATCCCGCTTTTGCAGTTCCACAACAGCATCGGCATCGGCAAAGGCTATCTCGGTGTCTGGCTCGCCCATACCGGCTTTGGCCTGCCGCTGGCGATTTACCTCTTGCGCAACTACATGGCGGGGCTGCCGCGCGACATCATCGAAAACGCCAAGGTCGATGGCGCGACAGATTTCCAGATATTCACCAAGATCATCCTGCCGCTCTCCTTCCCGGCGCTGGCTTCCTTTGCGATCTTCCAGTTCCTCTGGACCTGGAACGACCTGCTGGTGGCCATGGTCTTCCTCGGCACCACCGACAATGAAATGGTGCTGACCGGCACGCTTCTGAACCTCATGGGCTCGCGCGGCGGCGATTGGGAAATCCTCTCGGCATCGGCCTTCATCTCGATCGCGGTGCCGCTGATCGTATTCTTCGCAATGCAGAAATACCTCGTGCGCGGCCTCTTGGCCGGCTCGGTGAAGTGAGACGGACATGACGCTGCAAAAAGACCCGGACTGGTGGCGCGGAGCCACGATCTATCAGATCTACCCGCGCAGCTATCAGGACAGCAATGGCGATGGTGTGGGCGATCTGCCCGGCATCACGTCGCGGCTGGATCACATCGCGCGCCTCGGCGCCGATGCGATCTGGATCAGCCCGTTCTTCACCTCGCCGATGAAGGATTTCGGCTATGACGTCAGCGATTACTGCGACGTTGACCCGATGTTCGGCACGCTGGCCGATTTCGACGCTCTGGTGGCGCGGGCCCATGATCTGGGCCTGCGCGTGATGATCGACCTCGTGCTGTCGCATACCTCCGATGCGCATCCCTGGTTCAAGGAAAGCCGCGCCAACAAGACCAATCCCAAGGCGGATTGGTATGTCTGGGCCGATCCCAAACCCGATGGCACGCCGCCCAACAACTGGCTATCGATCTTCGGCGGTTCGGCCTGGGCCTGGGATGGCCGGCGGCAACAATATTACCTGCACAACTTCCTCACCTCGCAGCCTGACCTCAACCTGCACAACCCGGATGTGCAAGACGCCCTGCTGGAGGTCGAACGCTTCTGGCTCAAGCGCGGGGTCGATGGGTTCCGCCTTGATACGATCAACTTCTACTTTGCCGACAAATACTTGCGCGACAATCCGCCCCTGCCGCCGGAACTCCGCAATGACAGTATCGCGCCCTCGGTGAACCCGTATAACCACCAGCTGCATCTGTTCGACAAGAACCAGCCCGAAAACCTCGCCTTCCTGCGCCGCTTCCGGGCCGAGCTGGAGCCCTATGGTGCCGCCGCCGTGGGCGAGGTGGGCGATGCGCAGCGCGGGCTGGAGATCATGGCCGAATATACCTCGGGCGGCGACAAGGTGCAGATGTGCTACCCGTTCGAGATGCTGCAACCCAAGCGGCTGACGGCGCAGGCGGTGGAGGACACCTTCGCTCGCATGGCCGCCGCCGCACCGGATGCCTGGCCGTGCTGGAGCTATTCCAACCACGACACCGTGCGCCACATCACGCGCTGGAACCTGAGCGATGAGGCCGCGAAAACCTACACTTCGCTGCTGGTCTGCTTGCGCGGTTCGCTCTGCCTCTATCAGGGCGAAGAACTGGGTCTGCCCGAGGCCGAGGTGGCATTCGAAGACCTGCAAGACCCTTATGGCATTGAATTCTGGCCTGAATTCAAGGGCCGTGACGGCGCGCGCACGCCGATGATCTGGGAAGGTGGCAACGGGCAGGGCGGCTTTACCACGGCGGCCAAAAGCTGGCTGCCGGTGACCGCGCCGCATCTGGCGCGCTCGGTCGCGGGGCAGGGTGCCGATGAGGCCTCGATGCTCGCGCATTATCGCCGCGCGCTGGCCTTCCGCCGCGCCCATCCGGTGCTGCGCACGGGTGGCATGGAGGAGATTCGCGCCGAGGGCAGCGTGGCCCGTTTCCTGCGTACGGGTGATGAGACGATCTTCTGCGCCTTCAACCTCGGGGACGAGGCGCAAGACATCACGCTGCCGGAGGGGAGCTGGCAGCAGATCGGGGCAGAGCTGGGAAGCCTGCCGCTGAACGGAAACATAGTGACGCTGGATGCCTGGCAGATCTGCCTCGCCAAGCGGGTTTGAAGGGGGGAACATCATGGCCAAACTGAATTTGACCAATGTGGAAAAGGCCTATGGCGAGGTGAAGGTGTTGAAAGACATCAACCTCGACATCCAATCGGGCGAGCTGATCGTCTTTGTCGGCCCCTCGGGTTGCGGCAAATCCACCCTGCTGCGCATGATTGCCGGGCTGGAGAAGATCACCGGCGGCGATTTCACCATTGATGGCGTGCGCATGAACGAGGTGCCACCCTCGGAGCGCGGCATCGCCATGGTGTTCCAGTCCTATGCGCTCTATCCGCATATGACCGTGCGCGACAATATGAGCTTCGCGCTGAAACTGGCGAAGAAACCGCAGGCTGAGATTGACGCCGCCATTGAAAAGGCCGCGCGCATCCTGCAACTGACCCCCTATCTGGATCGTCTGCCCAAGGCGCTGTCCGGCGGCCAGCGTCAGCGCGTTGCCATCGGCCGTGCCATTGTGCGTGACCCGAAGGTCTATCTCTTTGACGAGCCGCTCTCGAACCTCGATGCCGCCTTGCGCGTCGCCACCCGGCTGGAGGTCGCGCAGCTCAAGGAAGCCATGCCCAATTCCACCATGATCTATGTGACCCATGATCAGGTAGAGGCGATGACGCTGGCCAGCCGTATCGTGGTGCTGGCGGGCGGGGGGGTCGCGCAGGTGGGCACGCCGCTGGAGCTTTATGAACGCCCGGAGAACGAGTTTGTCGCGCAATTCATCGGCTCGCCCTCGATGAACCTGCTGCCCGGCGAGATTGTCGAAACCGGCAGCCGCACCCGCATCGCGCTGGAAGGCGGCGGCGAGGCCTGGTCCACCATTCCCACCCGCGACAGTGACCTCGGTCTGAAGGTCAATCTGGGTGTGCGCCCCGAGGATCTGGTGCCCACCGAGGGCACCGCGCTTTACACTGGCGATGTCGAGATCACCGAGGCTTTGGGCGAGGTGACGCTGCTTTACTTCCGCAAGGAGGGAGAGCGGCAGATCGTGGCCAAACTGCCCGGCATCCATCGCGATCTGCGCCACAAGCGCGTCGCGCTGACCGCCGATCCGGCCAAGATCCATCTGTTCAGCAACGGCACCTCGCTGCTCTATCGGTGAGGCCAGCGCCAGCCCGGCGAGGAACAGCGCCGACAGCAGGCTTGCCACGATCAGTGGCACCCAAAGCGTCAATTTCGGCGGAGGCGGCAGATTTTTCATGCCGCCTTTATGCTTTGGAAACCTTTCGATGGCGTTAATCGCGATATGACCCTCGCCATTGACGCCCCGCCTTTGCAACAATCCCCCGCTTATGGCGCTGCCATGGCCGCGCTTGGGGCGCGTGTGCGCCAGATCGGCCCTGTGCAGGTGATCGAACGGCCGGGCCTGCGCCTGATCCAGCGTGCTGCGCTGACCCTGCCCGAGGTGCGGCGGCTTGCCCGTTTTCCGGGGGCCACGGTGCTGACCGCGCCTGTGAAAGGCGTCGGCCTTGTGCCGTTGGTCACGCCGCGCTTCCATGCCGAATGGGATCTCACGCCTGAGCCAGAGGCGCTGCGCGCGGGCTTGCAGGGCAAATGGCGCAATGCCTTGCGCCGGGGCGAGGGGCTGCATCTGGGCCAGGATGACCCGCGCGCCTTGACCGACCTGCTCACGCAGGAGG
>CALKAA010000014.1 GCA_937983495.1 uncultured Gemmobacter sp.
TCAGCCCAGCCCACGATTTCGCCCGCCTTGTAAAAGCCGGTCAGCGTGTTCAGCCCTTCTGCACGGCGGGCCGAGCGAGGAAGCGCGCCAAATAGGCCGGAACATGCTGCAAATCAGCCCAGCCCACGATTTCGCCCGCCTTGTAAAAGCCGGTCAGCGTGTTCAGCCAGGGCGCAATCGCCATATCGGCGATGGAGTATTCGCCCACGATCCAGTCCTTGCCCGCCAGCGCGCCATCCAGCACCTTCAGCAACCGTGCCGCCTCGGCGCGGTAGCGTTCCTTGGGGCGCGGGTCTTCCACATCCTTGCCCGCGAAATGGTGAAAGAACCCCAATTGCCCGAACATCGGCCCAAGGCCGCCCATCTGGAACATCAGCCATTGCAGCACGGCGTAGCGCTGCGTCTCGGGCAGGAATTTCCCCGATTTCTCGGCCAGATAGATCAGGATCGCCCCGCTTTCAAACAGCGCCAGCGGCTGCCCGCCCGGCCCATTCGGGTCGATGATCGCCGGGATCTTGTTATTGGGGTTCAGGCTCAGAAACTCGGGCGTCATCTGGTCATTCTTGCCGAAATCCACCAGATGCGGCTCGTAATCTAGGCCCATCTCCTCCAGCGCGACCGAAACCTTGATCCCGTTCGGCGTGGGCAGCGAGTAAAGCTGAATCGCCTCCGGTCGGGTCGCGGGCCAGCGCCGGGTGATCGGAAAAGCAGCAAGATCGGTCATGAAAGCCTCCAATTCAGTTGGGGTGAAGGCTAGCTGTGTTTTCCCCATGCCGAAAGCGGCCAGATTGTGCAATAAAAGCGGCAGCCCTGTGCAAGAAGGACGCCTGCCAGCCGGTTGACCGGCCAGAAACAAGGGTGTCCCGGTCGGGGTGGTAACTGGGGCAATGGAAGGACCCACTGTAAATGCTGAATGAATTCAAGGCGTTCATCGCCAAAGGCAATGTCGTTGACCTGGCTGTCGGTATTATCATCGGTGCCGCCTTCACCGCCATCGTCAATTCGCTGGTCGCTGACCTCATCAACCCGCTGATCGGTCTCGTGACCGGCGGCATCGACTTCTCGAACCTGTTCATCAACCTGAGCAGCACCGAATACACCTCGCTCAAGGCCGCCAAGGATGCTGGCGCACCGGTCTTCGCTTATGGCTCGTTCATCACCGCCGTGATCAACTTCCTGATCATCGCCTGGGTGGTGTTCCTGCTGGTGAAGGCGGTGAACAAGCTGAAAGAGGCCACCGCCAAGAAAGAGGCCGCCGAGGCTGCCGCCGCACCGGCTGGCCCGACCGAGCTGGAAGTGCTGCTGCAAATCCGCGACTCGCTGCAAAAGTGATCCTGCCCTGTCAGGACAGAAAAGGCCCCCGGAGCACCGGGGGCCTTTTTGCTGGGCTGCGCTGGCTTGACAGGCTTGGCAAAGCCGCGTTTCCTGAAGGCCATTCGCAACCGGAGACTGTCATGACCAAAGCGATTTTCACCCTCACCGCCCTCGCCCTGCTGACCGCCACCTCAGCCTGCCAGAAGGTCGAGAAACCCGAGCCGGTCATCCTCGGCAGCTGATCAGCCAGGCACGCCCGGCTCAGGGGTCACTTGTGCTGCCTCCCGCTGTGCCCGCCTCCGCTGGCGGGTATCACCGGGCCAAAAGGTCGTCCAGCAGCCTGTTCAGATCGTCAATGTCCTGATCGGCACTCGCCCCCAAGGCTTGCTGGCCGATATGAGCGGCATAGATCAGGCGCGCGCCCGGATGGGCCTTTTCTTGCGCCAGCCCTGCCTCCGCCAAACAGGCCGCCAGAAAATCCAGACGCGCCGCATCCACCTCGCGCAGACTTTGGGCGACAATCGGATCTTCGCGCGCCCATGCCCGCAGGGCAGGTTCTGCCAGAACACCGCCATGCGCCGGATCTCGCCCCATGGTCGAGGCCAGCCGGATCAATGCCCGCAGGCGGCTTCTCCCATCGGGCTCGCCCGCCAACGCAGCCACAACATCCTCCAACGCAGATTGCCGCCAATAGGCCAGCATAGCATCGCGCCAATCCGCCGGCCCTTCAAAATGCCAGTAAAACGAGCCCTTCGTGGCGCTCAGTTCTTTTGCAACCCGCTCAACCCGCAGAGCAGATGGCCCATCTGCCACCAGATTGCGAAAGCCAGCCAAGATCCAATCCTGACGGCACAAACGATGCGACTTTTTGTCCATGCCCCACCATACGGCAGCGTATTGTCAGCCGCAAGCCCCAGAACTATACGCATCCGTATGGAACCCATGGAGGGGTGGCATGAACAAACCAATGATGGCTGCGGCGGTGCTGTCAGCGGCAACTTTTGGCCTGCATGTCCTTGGTGGCGGACGAGACGTGCATACCCCCATTCAAGCCTCGGATCTCGATGTGTCGCTGCGCGCCATTTCGGCGGTGCTGTGGCACTTCGTCAGCCTTGTTCTTGCGCTGCAAACGGGAGCCTTCTGGGCCCTGTCGCAACGGGCAAACCCGGCTATGGGCTGGTTCCTGATCGGGTTGGAGGGCGGCACCGCTGCGTTGTTCCTGTTCTATGGCGCAACGCTGTTGGGGACGATCTGGATGATGCCGCAGTGGACGATTTTTCTGGCCCTGGCGGCTTTGGGCCTCTGGGGGCAGAAACGCTGAACGGGGCGCCGAGGCGCCCCCTCCCTTGCCCCTCCGCAGGCAGATCAGAGCGTCAGCGCCTCGGCCGCTGCGATGCTGGGCAGGCCCAAGGCTGCACCCACGGCGGCATAGGTCAGCTTGCCCTTATGGGTATTCAGCCCCGCCAACAGGTGCTTGTCCTCGGCGCAGGCGCGTTTCCAGCCCTTGTCGGCCAAGGCCAGCATGAAGGGCATGGTGGCATTGCCAAGCGCCTGGGTCGAGGTGCGCGCCACCGCGCCCGGCATATTGGCCACGCAATAATGCATGATGCCATCCACCTCATAGATCGGGTCTTGATGGGTGGTGGCGCGGCTGGTCTCGAAGCAGCCGCCCTGATCAATCGCCACATCCACCAGCGCCGCGCCGGGTTTCAGTTCCTTGAGCTGCGCGCGGGAAATCAGCTTGGGGGCCGCCGCGCCGGGGATCAGCACCGCGCCGATGATCAGATCGGCCTCGCGCGCCAGCGCAATCGTATTGCCCGCGCTGGCATAGGCATTCTTGAACTCGCGCCCGAACACATCATCCAGATAGCGCAGCCGGTTCACCGAACGGTCGATCACCGTCACATCCGCACCCATACCGGCGGCGACCTTGGCGGCATGAGTGCCCACCACGCCGCCGCCAATCACCAGCACCTTGGCGGGCAGCACACCCGGCACGCCGCCCATCAGCACGCCGCGCCCGCCATTGGCCTTTTGCAGCGTCCATGCGCCCACCTGCGGCGCGAGGCGCCCGGCCACCTCCGACATCGGAGCCAGCAGCGGCAAGCCGCCGCGGTCATCGGTCACCGTCTCGTAGGCAATCGCCGTCACGCCGCTGTCCAGCAGATCGCGGGTTTGCTCCGGGTCGGGTGCCAGATGCAGATAGGTGAACAGAAGCTGCCCCTCGCGCAGCCGCTTGCGCTCCACCGCCTGCGGCTCCTTCACCTTCACGATCATCTCGGCTTGGGCGAAGACCTCCTCCGCCGTGCCCAGAATGGTGGCGCCAGCCGCAACATAATCCGCATCCGTGAACCCCGCGCCCATCCCGGCCTGGGTCTCCACCACCACCGCGTGACCATGACCCACCGCCTCGCGCACGGCGTCGGGGGTCATGCCCACGCGAAATT
The DNA here is from genome assembly GCA_937983495.1 of uncultured Gemmobacter sp. Classification (GTDB taxonomy): domain Bacteria; phylum Pseudomonadota; class Alphaproteobacteria; order Rhodobacterales; family Rhodobacteraceae; genus Gemmobacter. Next base: position 3,762 of record CALKAA010000014.1, read on the forward strand.
CCTGCGGTTTGATTTCTTTCGGGCAACCGATTTTCATGAACTCTCTCCCTGTGCGCCCGCGCCTCCCCGCGCGAACCTGTGACCTCAGCCTGCGGCAGAATCACCGGCGATTTTTCGATTTTTCTGGCACATGCCCCGGCCCGAATGGTAGATTTTATCGCGACAAACACCCAAAACCGAAGAAATCACCGCCACCATGAGCCTTGACGCAACAGACCGCCGCATCCTCACCGTCTTGCAAAAGAATGGCCGGATCACCAATGCCGAACTGTCTGAACAGGTGAACCTGTCCGCCTCGGCCTGTCACCGCCGGGTGCAGCGGCTGGAGGAGGAGGGCTATATCGCCGCTTATGTCGCGCTGCTCGATGCCCGCCGCATGGGCCGCCCGACCACGGTGTTTGTCGAGATCACGCTGCAAGGCCAGGCCGATGAGCTGCTGGATGCCTTTGAGCGCGAGGTGGCCCGGGTGCCCGATGTGCTGGAATGTCACCTGATGGCGGGCAGCGCCGATTACCTGCTGAAGATCATCGCCGAAGACACCGAGGATTTCGCGCGCATCCACCGGCAGTATCTGTCGCGCCTGCCCGGCGTGGCCCAGATGCAATCCAGCTTTGCCCTGCGCACCGTGGTGAAGACGACGGCGTTGAAGGTGTAGGCCCAGATCGGAAGAGCGTCGTGTAGGGAAAGAGTGTAGATCTCGGTGGTC
>CALKAA010000015.1 GCA_937983495.1 uncultured Gemmobacter sp.
CGCGAGGGCACAGTGCTTTGGGACGCGCCCGAAGGCGGTCGCAATTTTGGCGGAGTCACCTCGGGCGGGTTCGGCCCGTCGGTCGATGTCCCGATTGCCATGGGCTATGTGCCCACGGGCACATCGGCAACCGTCTGGGGCGAAGTGCGTGGCAAACGACTGCCGGCCAGGATCGTCTCCATGCCTTTCCACCCCACAACCTACAAACGCTGAACGGTGACCCAGATGAAATTTACCAAGGAACACGAATGGCTGCGCGTCGAGGGTGACCTCGTGGTGGTCGGCATCACCCAACACGCCGCCGAGGCGCTTGGCGATGTGGTTTTCGTCGAACTCCCGGAACCCGAAACCCAGGTGGGCTCGGGCGATGAGGTCTGCGTGATCGAAAGCGTCAAGGCCGCCTCCGACATCCTCGCCCCCGTCGATGGCGAGATCGTCGAAGTGAATGACAAGCTGGCCGACAATCCCGGCCTGGTGAACGAAGACCCGCTGGGCGCGGCCTGGTTCTTCAAGATGAAACTCGATGACCTCTCGGTCCTCGACGATTTTATGGATGAAGACGAATATAATGAGCTGATCGGCTGAACCGCCGATTTTTCGCAGAAAAATCGTAACCCGAGTTTTCGTCGAAAACTCGGACCGCTCCTGCATGGGGATGTGTGACATGACCTTCACGCCGACCGACTATAACCCGTATGATTTTGCCAACCGCCGCCATATCGGCCCTTCGCCGGTCGAGATGGCCGAGATGCTGGAGGCCGTGGGCTGCGACAGCCTTGATCAGCTGATCGGGGAAACCATCCCCGCCTCGATCCGGCAGGACAAACCCCTCGCCTGGGCACCGCTTTCCGAACATGAATTGCTGGCGAAAATGCGCGAGGTCGGGGCCAAGAACCGCGTGATGACCAGCCTGATCGGGCAGGGCTATTACGGCACCGTCACCCCGCCCGCCATCCAGCGCAACATTCTGGAAAACCCGGCCTGGTATACTGCCTATACCCCCTACCAGCCCGAGATTGCCCAAGGCCGCCTGGAGGCACTGCTGAACTATCAGACCATGGTCTGCGATCTGACCGGGCTTGATGTTGCCAATGCCAGCCTCCTCGATGAAGGCACCGCGGCGGCCGAGGCCATGACCATGGCCGAGCGCGTCTCCAAATCCAAGGCCCGCGCCTTTTTCATCGACGAAAACTGCCATCCCCAAACCATCGAAGTGATCCGCACCCGCGCCCTGCCGCTGGGGATCGAGATCCTGACCGGCGCGCCGGAAGAGCTTGACGCCAGCCGCGTCTTTGGCGCGATCTTCCAATATCCCGGCACCTGGGGCCATGTCCGCGACCTCACGCCCTTCATCGAGAAACTCCACGCCGCCAAGGCTGTGGCTGTGGTGGCGACCGACCTGCTGGCGCTGATGATGCTGAAAGCGCCGGGCGAAATGGGCGCCGATATCGCCGTGGGCTCCGCGCAGCGCTTCGGCGTGCCGATGGGCTATGGCGGCCCGCATGCCGCCTTCATGTCCTGCCGCGATGACTACAAGCGCAACATGCCGGGGCGCATCGTCGGCGTCTCCATCGACGCGCGCGGCAACAAGGCCTATCGCCTGTCGCTGCAAACCCGCGAGCAACACATCCGGCGCGAGAAGGCCACCTCCAATGTCTGCACCGCGCAGGCGCTCTTGGCGGTCATGGCCTCGATGTATGCCGTCTTCCACGGCCCCAAGGGCCTGCGCGCCATTGCCGAACGGGTGCATAGCTACACCATCCGCCTCGCCAAGGCGCTCCGCGCCGCTGGCGCCACCCTGCCGCCCAAGCATTTCTTTGACACGATCACCGTCGAGGTTGGCGTGGGGCAGGCGGGCATCCTCGCCGCCGCCCGGGCCGAAGGGCTGAACTTCCGCAAGGTCGGCCACGATCACGTCGGCATCAGCCTCGACGAGACCACCAATGAAGACGTGCTGCGCCGCGTCTTGCGCGCCTTCGGCATCCTGAACGCCCCGCTGCCCGAGGGCGATCTGGGCTTCCCGGTCGAACTGCTGCGCACCTCCGAAGTCCTCACCCATCCGGTCTTCCACATGAACCGCGCCGAATCCGAGATGATGCGCTACATGCGCCGCCTGTCGGACCGCGATCTGGCGCTGGACCGGGCGATGATCCCGCTGGGCTCCTGCACCATGAAGCTCAACGCCGCCGCCGAGATGATGCCGATCACCTGGCCCGAATTCGGCAGCCTGCATCCCTTCGTGCCCGCCGATCAGGCCGCAGGCTATGCCGAGGCGATTGCCGATCTGTCGGAAAAGCTGTGTGAAATCACCGGCTATGACGCCATGAGCATGCAGCCCAATTCCGGCGCGCAGGGCGAATATGCCGGGCTCCTGACCATTCAGGCCTATCACCGCTCGCGCGGCGATCACCAGCGCAAGGTCTGCCTGATCCCGGTTTCCGCCCATGGCACCAACCCGGCCTCGGCCCAGATGTGCGGCATGGAGGTGGTGGTGGTTAAATCCTCGCCCAATGGCGATGTGGATGTGGAGGATTTCCGCGCCAAGGCCGCAGAGGCGGGCGACCGTCTGGCGGCCTGCATGATCACCTATCCCTCCACCCATGGCGTGTTCGAGGAAACGGTGCGCGAGATTTGCGCCATCACCCATGAATTCGGCGGTCAGGTCTATATCGACGGCGCGAATATGAACGCCATGGTCGGCCTCGTGAAACCGGGGCAGATCGGCGGCGATGTCAGCCACCTGAACCTGCACAAGACCTTCGCCATCCCGCATGGCGGTGGCGGCCCCGGCATGGGCCCGATCGGTGTGAAAGCCCATCTGGCGCCGCATCTGCCGGGCCACCCCGAAACCGGGGGGCCCGCGGGCGCAGGCCCGCAAAACGAAAACTATGCGGGGCCAGTGTCTGCGGCCCCCTATGGTTCGGCCTCGATCCTGCTGATTTCATGGGCCTATTGCCTGATGATGGGCGGCGAGGGGCTGACGCAGGCGACCCGCGTGGCGATCCTCAACGCCAATTACATCGCCGCCCGCCTGCGCGGTGCCTATCCTGTGCTGTTCATGGGCAACCGGGGCCGGGTCGCGCATGAATGCATCCTCGACACCCGCCCCTTTGCCGAACATGGCGTGACGGTGGATGACATCGCCAAACGCCTGATCGACAACGGCTTCCACGCCCCGACGATGAGCTGGCCGGTGGCCGGCACCCTGATGGTGGAGCCGACCGAGAGCGAGACCAAGGCCGAGATCGACCGCTTCATCACCGCCCTGCACGCCATCCGCGCCGAGATCGCAGCGGTGGAGGCAGGCGAGATTGCCGCCGAAGACAGCCCGCTCCGCCACGCGCCCCATACGGTGAACGATCTGGTCGCGGACTGGACGCGGAAATACTCGCGCGAACAGGGCTGCTTCCCGCCCGGTGCCTTCCGGGTGGACAAATACTGGCCCCCCGTGGGCCGCGTCGATAACGTCCATGGCGACCGCAACCTGATCTGCACCTGCCCGCCGGTGGAGGCCTACGCGGCAGAGTGAAGCCTGTACCAAACAGCGGGGGCCAAACTGCGAGGAGCGGCCCCCCTGCACCACGCCAAAACAGGCGGGGGGCCAGCCCCCCGCACC
>CALKAA010000016.1 GCA_937983495.1 uncultured Gemmobacter sp.
TTCAGACGTGTGCTCTTCCGATCTGCCCTTGCGAGCGAGGCCTTGGGCCGGGCGGATGCGGCGCAGGTGCGCGCGGTGACCGGCTTTGCCATTGGCGGCGTCAGCCCGGTTGGCCATCTGACGGCAAGCCCTGGGTTTTTCGACCCGCGCCTGCTGGAGTTCCCCCAGGTCTGGGCGGCGGCGGGCACGCCACGCCATATCTTCCCCATCGCGCCGGGCGATCTGCTGCGGCTGACCGGGGCGCGGTTGGAGGCGTTTACCGCCTGAAAGATAGCGCCCAAAAGATACCGGAGGGTATTTTTCCTTGACGGCAAAGATACCGCAGAGTATGCAGCATACATACCCAGAGGTATCTTTCCATGTCCGACGCACACCGCAAGGCCAAAACCCCTGACCAGACCCGCCGCGCCTTGCTGGATCAGGCGGCAACGCTGGCGCTGCGCCATGGCATCGCCGCCCTCACCCTGCCCGCCGTGGCCGAGGCGGCGGGCGTGACCAAAGGCGCGGTCTTCCATCATTTCGGCTCGAAACAGGGTCTGACCGAAGCGCTCTGTGCCGATCTGATCGCGCGGATCGACGCCGAGATCGACGCCGCCTTGGCCGAAGATCCGGGCGGGCCGGGTTGTTTCACCCGCGCCTATGTGCGCTGCACCTTTGCCCCGCAAGGCGCGGCCTCGCCCTGGTCGGCGCTGTCGCTGTCGGCCCTCACCGATCCGGCTTTGGCGCGGATCTGGGCTGATTGGGTCGCGGCCCGCCTCGCCCGCCATGCTGCAACCGATCAGGGCATCGCGCTGGAGATCGTGCGGCTGGCGGTTGACGGCTACTGGCTGGCCGCCCTGCAAGGCCATGCCCCCAAAGACCGCGACGCAATCTGTGCCCGCCTGCTTGCCGCAACCACCGCCGACCGGAGCGCCCCATGACCCGCACCAGCCTTTACGCCATCCTCGCCACCGCCATCGCCTTCGAGGTGGTCGGCACCACCTTTCTGGCGCAAAGCGCGCAGTTCACCCGCGCGCTGCCGACCATCGGCATGGCTTTGTGCTATGGCGTGGCGTTTTACTGCCTGTCGATTGTCTCGACCGCCATGCCGATCGGCATTGTCTATGCGGTGTGGAGCGGCTTGGGCATCGTCTTCATCGCGGGGGTGAATTTCCTGCTGTTCCGGCAGTCGCTGGACCTGTGGGCGATGCTGGGACTGGCCTTGATCATCGGTGGTGTGGTGATCATCAACACCCTGTCGAAATCGGTTTCGCATTGAGGGCGGACCGGACCTGACGAGCGCGCCGGTTGCGCCCTGCGCGGGGTGATGTAAAAATCTTTCACATCCCCCCTTGCGCGAAAGCCGCAGCTCTCCCATCTTGGGTCATGTGAAAGACATTCACATGCACTTCAACCGGGAGAAACCGCCGATGCATACCGCGACCCCTGCCGCCGTCATGGGCAGCCCTTCTGCCACCGGGCAGCGCCCCGGCCCGATCCGCCGCGCCGGGGCCTGGCTGGACAGCCATGGCCGCAAGGCCTGGATCACCGCCATGGTGCTGGGTTTCATCACGGTCTGGCCCGTTGGCCTGGGCCTCTTGGCCTTCATGCTGATGACCGGCCGTTTCAGCCGCCACGCCTATCAGGGCCAAGCCTATCAAGGAGATACCGAGATGTTCTGCCGCAAATCCTCCGCCCGCAGCGCCTTTACCACGCATTTCCGCAGCTCGGGCAACAGCGCCTTCGACGCCTACAAGGCCGACACGCTGAAACGTCTGGAAGACGAGCAGCATGCCTTTGAAAGTTTCCTGCAACGCCTGCGCGAGGCCAAGGACAAGCAGGAATTCGACCGCTTCATGGACGAGCGCGCCGCCAAGGTGGTGCCCGCCGATGAGGCGCAACCGGCGACCTGAGCCGAATGTCGAGACCGGGTGGCCGTGACAGGCCACCCAACCTTCCTATATCTGACCCGCCTCTCTGATACGGATCTGACCCATGTATGCCACGCCCGCCACCCTGCCCGACCCGGCCTATCAGCCTGAATTCTATAGCGGAACCGCGACGAAACGCGCCCTCGCCTGGGTGGTGGATGTCATCGTGATCGGGGTGCTGACCGGGCTTGTCTCGCTGTTGACCCTCGGCGTCGGGTTCTTTTTCCTGCCGCTGGTCTATGTGGCGCTGAGCTTTACCTATCGCGTGCTGACGCTGTGGGGCGGATCGGCCACCTGGGGGATGCGGCTGATGAATATCGGCCTGCTGACCCGCAATGGCGAGCGCTTCGATCTGAGCCATGCGCTGCTGCATACCATCGGCTATGCGCTGTCGGTCGGCACCTTCCTGGTGCAGCTTCTGTCGATGGGGCTGATGCTGATGTCGGCGCGCGGTCAAAGCCTCACCGATCACATTCTGGGCACCGTGATGATCAACCGCCCGCGTTAACGCGAAAAATCATGATGAACGGCTTGCGGGGCGCTTGGCGACAGGCGTTCCGCTTGCTAAGCTGCCCAACATTCACACCCTTTCCGGCAGCCAGCCCCAGATGCGCCACACCCTTCCCATTGCGCCGCAATTCTATGTGACGGCTCCGCAGGCCTGCCCTTATCTGGACGGGCGGATGGAGCGCAAGCTGTTCACCGCCTTGCAGGGCGATCATGCGCAACGGTTGAATGACACGCTGTCCAAGCAAGGGTTCCGGCGCAGCCAGAATGTGCTGTATCGGCCAAGTTGCGCGGAATGTTCGGCCTGCCTGTCGGCCCGCATCCGGGTGGCGGATTTTCAGCCCAGCCGGACCCAGAAGAAAATCATCCGCAAGAACATGCACTTGCGCCGGAATGCGACCTCGCCTTGGGCGACGGAAGATCAGTATCAGCTGTTCCGCCGCTATCTGGATACCCGCCATGCCGATGGCGGCATGGCCGATATGGATATTTTTGAATTCGCCGCCATGATCGAGGAAACCCCGATCCGCAGCCGGGTGATCGAATATACCCGCCCGGCGGCTGAGGGCGAACGCGGGCGGCAATTGTCCGCCGTCAGCCTGACCGATGTGTTCGATGACGGGCTGAGCATGGTCTACAGCTTTTATGACCCCGATCTGGTGGGCGACAGCCTTGGCACCTACCTGATCCTCGATCATATCGACATCGCGCGCGAGGCCGGGTTGCCTTATGTCTATCTGGGCTATTGGGTGCCGGGCAGCCGCAAGATGGGCTACAAGGCCCGGTTTTCAGCGTTGGAAATCTATAAGGGCGGGGTTTGGCAGGATATTGGCGACCCTGAGGACCATAGCGCCGAGCTGCATCCGCTGTCGGTGGACCCGATCGCCGAGCAGGTGGCGCGAATTGCCCTCCCCGAGGCGCGGGGGCATCAGGAGTGACGCGATAGGCTGACCGTGGCCGGGTGCCTTTGGGGGCACCCGGCGTCCGGTGGCCATGGTGGTGCGTGGCAGAGGCGATGGCCTCTGCCATCCCCTCAGGCCAGGGTGGCACCGTCGGTGCGGCGGATGGCGATGAGGCTGGAGCGCGGCAGGCCGCCCGCCATATCGGGGAAGTCGCCGCCCGGATGCTGGATGCCGACAAAGATGGTGCGGCGGTCAGAGGAGAAGGCCATGCCGGTCACCTCGGAGCCTTTCGGGCCGGTCAGGAAGCGTTCGATCTGACCCGAGGCCGGATCGCCCACCAGCATCTGATTGTTGCCTTGCCCGAGGAAGTCGCCCTCATTGCTGTCTTCGCCATCGGTTTGAATCCACAGCAGGCCCGTGCTGTCGAACATCATACCATCGGGCGAGTTGAACATATTGCCGGAATGGATGTTGGACGACCCGGCATAAGCGTCTTTATGGACATCCGGGTTGCCGGCCATGACATAGAGATCCCAGCGGAAGCTGTCGCTCGCGTGGTCTTCATCCGCCGGATACCAGCGCACGATCTGGCCATAGTGGTTCTCGGCACGCGGGTTGGGGCCGCCCACCGGGGTTTCATCGCCACCGGCATTGGGCTTCACCGCGCGGTTCTTGTTGTTGGTCAGCGCGCAATAGGCCTCGATGGCATGGGGGTTCACCGCCACCCATTCCGGGCGGTCCATCGTGGTGGCGCCGAGTTTCGAGCCGGCCTGCCGGGTGTGGATGCAGATCTCTGCCGCCGACATGCCGGTGGCCTCGGGCGTCAGGGCCAGCCATTGACCCATGCCGTCATCGCTGAACTTGGCGACGTAAAGCTGGCCTTCATCGAGCAGCGCATCGGTGGGCGCACCGGGGGCATAGCTGCCAGCCGAGACGAATTTATAGAGGAACTCGCCGCGCTCGTCATCGCCCAGATAGACCACCACGCGGCCATCGCGGGCCAGCGTGAGGGCGGCGTTTTCGTGTTTGAAGCGGCCAAGCGCGGTGCGTTTCACCGGCTTGGAGGCCGGATCGGCGGGGTTGATCTCCACCACATAGCCGAACCGGTTGGGCTCATTGACGTTTTTCACCAGGTCAAAGCGCGGGTCGAATTGCTCATACCCATAGACCGATTCCGCCTCGATACCGTAGCGGGCGAAGGCCTCGGGCAATTGCGCCTCCAGATTGGTGGCGCCGAAGTAACCGTTGAAGTTTTCTTCGCAGGTCAGATAGGTGCCCCAAGGGGTGCGGCCCGCGCCGCAGTTGTTCAGGGTGCCCAGAACCTCGGTGCCGGTCGGATCGGCGGGGGTGCGCAGCAATTCGTGCCCGGCGGCGGGGCCAGAGAGGCGCATCGGCGTCAGGTTGGTGATGCGGCGGTTGAAGGGGCTGTCCTTCACGATGGCCCAACCCTCGGGGGTTTCCGCCACTTCCATCACCGTGACGCCTTGCAGGTTTTGCAGCAGGCGCACATCGGCTTCGGATGTCACCTTTTCTTCCTGTTCGGCAGGCAGGTTGATCTCGGGGTTCACATATTCATGGTTCACCGCGATGACCTGACGGCCCCCGATGTTGAACAGCTCCATCCCGTCGGTGTTTTCGCCAAACACCCGGTCGGCGCCCTGCGAGGGCACGCCCTTCGCGGCATCATAGGCGGGCGCATCGGAGAACAGCGCATCGCCCCAACGGGCCACCGGCTTCCATTCATAGCCTTCGGGCACATGCACGGTGCCATCGGTGGCGACCGGAATCGGGGTGAAGGCAAAGCGCGTGGTGGCGGCATGGGCCACGCTGCCCTTCAGCGCGCCCATGACCGAGGCGGCGGAACCAAGCGCCACAAGCCCGGTCAGGAAGCCGCGGCGCGACAGGCCTTTTGCGACGATGCGGTCGAAATCGGTGGTTTCCGGGCGGGCGCTGCGGGCCTCGTCGAAATCGTCAAAGGAAAAGCGGTCGGTCATGTCTCTGGCTCCTGCAAGCTGGATGCGTCTTTGCCCCCAGAGGTGACAGGGCTTTGTGACAGGCCCGTTGCGGCAAGGTGAACCTTCGGTGACGGCGACTCGGGGCGGGATCACTGGGCAGACGCCCCATTTTCCGAAAACTTCAACAAACCACACCTATGCGCAAGAAAAGTTCAACTTTTGCACCTCTCACGATATTTTCCATGAAGATTTGCCATTGACGCCCCCTGCCCGGCCCCATAATGTCCGGCCATCGAAACGGTTTTCGGAGTGGAACGCGATGCGCGCGCTTCTTGTACTTATCGGGATCAGGCGCATGGGCCGGTAACGGCAGACCATCTGGTTCCCCATGCGCCCCCGAGGAAACTCCGGGGGCTTTTTCGTATCCAGTCAGCCGCGGCGAGGCGGCGCAGAGGAACAGAACAATGACCAAGGCGAAGGACAGCACCCCTAACACCATGTCGGGTGCCAAGATGATCGTGAAGGCGCTGAAGGATCAGGGCGTTGAGGTGGTTTTCGGCTACCCCGGCGGGGCCGTGCTTCCGATCTATGACGAGATCTTTCAGCAAAACGACATCCGCCATATCCTTGTGCGGCATGAGCAAGGCGCCATTCACATGGCCGAGGGCTATGCCCGTTCGACCGGCAAGCCCGGCGTGGCGCTGGTGACCTCTGGCCCCGGTGCCACCAATGCGGTGACGGGCCTGACCGATGCGTTGCTGGACAGTATCCCGATCGTGGTGCTGTCGGGCCAGGTGCCCACCTTCATGATCGGCACCGATGGCTTCCAGGAAGCCGATACGGTGGGCATCACCCGCCCCTGCACCAAGATGAACTGGCTGGTGAAGGATACCGAGCGGCTGGCCGAGACCATCCACACCGCCTTTCATGTGGCGACCAGCGGCCGCCCCGGCCCTGTGCTGATCGACATTCCGAAGGATGTGCAATTCGCCACCTCGGAATATGTGGCGAAGGAAAAGGTCAAGGCCTCGCATTACCAGCCGAAGGTGAAGGGCGATATCGACCAGATCACCCGGCTGGTGGAGATGCTGGAAACCGCGGAACGCCCGATCTTCTATACCGGCGGCGGGGGGATCAATTCCGGCCCGGCGGCGAGCCAGCTCTTGCGTGAGCTGGTGGAGGCCACGGGCTTTCCGATCACCTCGACCCTGATGGGTCTGGGCGCCTATCCGGCCAGCGGCAAGGCCTGGCTGGGGATGCTGGGGATGCATGGCCTGTATGAGGCCAATCTGGCGATGCATGGCTGCGATCTGATGATCAATATCGGCGCGCGCTTTGACGACCGGATCACCGGGCGGCTGTCGGATTTCAGCCCGAACTCGGTGAAGGCGCATATCGACATCGACCCCTCCTCGATCAACAAGGTCGTGCGGGTGGAGGTGCCGATCATCGGCGATGTGGGGCATGTGCTGGAAGACCTGCTGCGCGTGTGGAAATCGCGCGGGCGCAAGGTGAACAAGGAAGGGCTGGCGAAGTGGTGGGCGCAGATCAATGAATGGCGCGCGGTGAAATGCCTTGACTACAAGCCGAGCGAAAAGACCATCAAGCCGCAATATGCCTTGCAGCGCCTGGAGGCCCTGACCAAGGGCATGGATCGCTATATCACCACCGAAGTGGGCCAGCACCAGATGTGGGCGGCGCAGTTCCTGGGCTTTGAAGACCCGAACCGCTGGATGACCTCTGGCGGTCTGGGCACCATGGGCTATGGCCTGCCCGCCTCCATAGGGGTGCAGATTGCCCATCCGGAGGCGCTGGTGATCAACGTGGCCGGCGAGGCCTCGTGGCTGATGAACATGCAGGAAATGGGCACGGCCATGCAGTTCCGCGCGCCGGTCAAGCAGTTCATCCTGAACAACGAACGGCTGGGCATGGTGCGGCAGTGGCAGGAATTGCTGCATGGCGAGCGTTACAGCCATTCTTGGTCCGAAAGCCTGCCCGATTTCGTGAAACTGGCCGAGGCCTTTGGCTGCAAGGGCATCAAATGCGATGATCCGAAGGATCTGGACGATGCGATCATGGAGATGATCCGCTATGACGGGCCGGTGATCTTTGATTGTCTGGTGGAAAAGCATGAGAACTGCTTCCCGATGATCCCGAGCGGCAAGCCGCATAACGAGATGCTGCTGGGCGAGGCCGAGACGCAGGGCGTCATCAAGGCTGGCGGCGCGGTGCTGGTGTGACAGGTCGCGCGGGGGGCTGTCTGCCCC
>CALKAA010000017.1 GCA_937983495.1 uncultured Gemmobacter sp.
CATTGCGCCAAGTCCTCAGGCGTCGAACGCGCCGCAGGCTCGCCCTGCACGAACACCCGCTTCACCCGACCTTCATAGAGAAAATCGTTCACATAGGCGCCAGACCAGACGGTGTTCAAGAACGTGCCGACATCCGCCGCCGTGACGCCCACAGCACCCGCCTTGGCCCAATCAATATTCATGCGGAATTGCGGCGCATCCTCCACCCCGCCGGGGCGCACGGCGGTCAGCACCGGGTTTTGCGCAGCCATCCCCAGCAGCATATTGCGCGCCTCCAGCAGTTCCGCATGGCTCTTGCCCCCCGTCGCCGTCAGATAGGCCGAAAATCCGTTGGAGGTGCCCAGTTCCAGCATCGCCGGCGGCGCAAAGGGCACCACCGTCGCCTCATTGATGCCGAAGAACAGCGGCCCAAAGGCGCGCTCTGCCACCGCGCCGCCGCTGGTCTCGGGCGTGGTGCGCTCGGCCCAATCCTTCAGCTTCACAAAGCTCATCGCCATGTTCTGCCCCTGCCCGCTGAACGAGAAACCCCGCACCGAGAACACCGAATCCACCGTCGCCGCCTCGCCTTGCAGCCAATAGCCCTCCACCTTGCGCAACACGCCCTCGGTGGCCTCTGCCGTCGCGCCAGAGGGCAATTGCACCATCGAGAACAGCGCGCCCTGATCCTCATCGGGCAGGAACGAGGTCGGCGTGGTCACAAACAGCCAGCCCATCCCCGCCACGATCAGCGCATAAACCGCCAGCATCCTGAGCGGCCCCGCCGTCACCTTGCGCACCCCCGCCGCATAGGCGCGGGTCAGCTTGCCGAACACCCGCTCGAACCGATCCGAGAAGCCCGTGCCCAGCCGCGCCAGCATCCCCTGCCGCTTGGCCCCATGATGCGCATGGGGTTTCAGCAGCGTGGCGCAGAGCGCAGGCGTGAAGATCAGCGCGACCAGCACCGAAAGCCCCATGGCCGAGACAATCGTTACGGCAAATTGTTTATACATTTCGCCGGTCGCACCGCCGAAAAACGCCATCGGCACGAACACCGCCGAAACCACCAGCGCAATGCCGACCAGCGCGCCGGAAATCTCGTCCATCGACTTTTCGGTGGCTTCCTTGGGGCCAAGCCCCTCCTCCGCCATGATCCGCTCGACGTTTTCCACCACCACGATGGCGTCATCCACCAGCAGGCCAATCGCCAGCACCATGGCCAGCATGGTCAGCGTGTTGATCGAAAAGCCCAAGGCGGCCATGATGCCAAACGTCCCCAGCAGCACCACCGGCACCGCCATCGTCGGGATCAGCGTGGCGCGGAAATTGTGCAAAAACACCAGCATCACGATGAAGACCAGCACGATGGCCTCGATCAGTGTCTCGATCACCGCCTCGATGGAGATCAGCACGAAAGGCGTGGTGTCATAGGGCACCACATAGCTCACCCCCGCCGGAAAATCGCGCGCCAACTCCTCGATGCGGGCATTCACCAGCTCCGCCGTCTCCAGCGCATTGGCGCCCGAGGCCAGCTGCACCGCCAGCGCGGCGGCGGGCTTGCCGTTGTAAAAGCCCGCGATTTCATAGTTTTCCGTGCCCAATTCGGCCCGCGCCACATCGCGCAGCAGCACGAGGCCGCCATCGGTATCGGCGCGCAGCACGATCCGCTCAAAATCCTCCGGGGTTTTCAGCAGCGATTGCGCGGTGATCGTGGCGTTCAACTGCTGGCCTTCCGGCGCGGGCATCGCGCCAAACGACCCGGCGGAGATCTGCGCATTCTGCGCCGAAATCGCCGCCACCACCGCCGAAGGCGACAGGTTGTAATATTTGAGCTTTTGCGGATCGAGCCAGATGCGCATGGCATATTCCGAGCCAAACACCTGCACCTTGCCCACGCCCTCCAGCCGCGAGATCGGCTCCACAAGGTAGGAGGCCATATAGTCGGCCAGATCAATGTCGCTGCGCGCGCCATCGTCCGACACCAGCCCCGCCACCATCAGAAACCCGGTGGCCGATTTTTCCACCGTCACGCCTTGTCGCGCCACCACTTCCGGCAAGCCCGCTTCGGCCTGCGCCAGCTTGTTCTGCACCTGCACCTGCGCAATGTCGGGGTCGGTGCCCATGCGGAAGGTCAGCGTGATCTGTGCCGATCCGGTCGAGGTGGTGGTCGAGTTGATGTAGCGCAGGCCATCCAGCCCGGTCATCTCCTTCTCGATGATCTGCACCACGGTATCGGCCACCGTCTCGGCCGAGGCACCGGGATAGACCGCGCCAATCACGATCGACGGCCCCGCGATGGAGGGATATTGCGAAATCGGCAGCCGCAGCACCGACAGCGTGCCCACCGCCATCACGATGATCGCCAGCACCCATGCAAAAATGGGGCGGTTGATGAAGAAACGCGCCATGGCTCAGTTGCCCCCAGCAGCGGCATCAGCCGCCCCCTCCGCTGGCGCGATCTGCACCGCAGCCCCCGGCCCGGCCTTCTGGAACCCTGCCGTCACGATCTGCTCGCCATCCTTCAGCCCATCGGTGACAACCCATTGATTGCCCGAGGCCCCCAGCACCGTGACAGTGCGCACCGCCACCTTGCCATCTTCCACCACCCAGACATTCGCCCCGCCATGCACATCGCGCATCACCGCGCTTTGCGGCACCAGAATGGCGTTCTTCTCGGTCGCCTGCGGCAGTTCCACCTCGACATACAGCCCCGGCAGCAGCCGGAAATCCGGGTTGGCAAAGCTGATCCGCAGCGTGATCATCCCCGTCGTCGGCTCCACCTGAGGCTCCGCCGCCTCCAGCTTGCCCTTCTGCGCGAAGACCTCGCCATTGGGCAAAATCAGCGTCGCCTCCGCCGCCTTCACGAAATCGCGCATCTGCCCCGGCGTGTTCCAGCGCAACAGGTCATTGGCCGATTGCGTCACATCCACATAAACCGGGTCCAGCGTGCGGATCGTCGCCAGCGCCTCCGCCTGCTGCGCCGAAACCAGCGAGCCGGTATTGGTCTGTGACAAGCCGATCACCCCCGACACCGCCGCCGTGATCGTCGTGCG
>CALKAA010000018.1 GCA_937983495.1 uncultured Gemmobacter sp.
AGATCTACCCTCTTTCCCTACACGACGCTCTTCCGATCTGATGGCTGCCGAAAGCCTGCTGGCGGAAGGCATCATGGGCCAGCTCGCCGGGGTCTTTTTCGGCGGCGCGGATATTGGCCAGCACCTGACCGCGCACGCGGTCGATGGCGTCCTGATCAAAGCGCGGCGCGGTGAGGGCGAGGCGCAGCAGATCGGCGGCGCGGCTGCGGTTCTCGGTCAGCATCCGGGCGGAGACGGTGACAGAATCAACCGAGGCATTGAAGCGGAAACTGGCGGCCAGAGCATCGCGGCTTTCGGCGAATTTCTGGGCGTTCATCTCGGCCGCGCCTTCCTCGATCAATGCAGCCATCAGGTTGACGGCACCGCGTTTGCCGGGCGCATCCAGCGCGGTGCCGCCGCGGAACTGGATTTCCAGCGCCGTGAAGGGGATCGAATGGTCCTCGACCAGCCAGGCCTTGATCCCCCCCGGCGAGGTGACTTCCTGAATGGCGATTTCGGCGTGAAGGGGCGTGGCGAGGCACAGGAGGGCCGCAAGGGCACGGAGGATTTTCATTGCGCGGCCTCCTCGGGCAGCAGCCAGCCGGTGACGGCATTATTGCGGTTGAGAACCTTGCGGGCGGCCTGCATCACGTCATCGGGCGTGACCTCTTGCAGCACCTGCGGCCAGGCCTGCACATCCTCGACTGTGAGGCCCACGGCCAGCGCCTCGCCATAGCGCTGCGCCTGATCCTGCACATCGTCGCGGCCATAGATCTCGGCGGCGCGAAGCTGGGTGCGGATGCGGTCAAAGGCCGCCGGATCGGGGCCGGATTTCAGGAAATCGGTGATGACCTGATCCATCGCGGCTTCGGCCTTTTCGGGGGCGATGCCGGGCAAGGGCATGAGGCCCAGCACGAAACTGCCCGAATCGAGCGCGGTGCCATCATAGGCGGCATAGCTGTAAACGGCAGTCGGATCGGTGAATTGCAGTTGCTTGGCGAAGAGGCTGGTGGTGCCGGAGCCACCCAGCAGCTCGGCCAGATAGAGCAGCGCGGCGGCCTCCTTCTGATTGCCGCTTTCGCGCCGGGGGGCCAGATAGGTGCGCATCATGTAAGGCTCGGACACGCGGGCGTCGCGCATGGTCAGGCGGCGTTCGGCCAGTTGCGGCGGTTCCTGCGGGCGAACACGCGGCGGCAGATCGGCGGTGGGGGCGACGGGGCCGTAATGCGCTTCGGCCATGGCGCGCACGGCGTCGGGCTGCACATCGCCCGCCACCACCAGAACGGCATTATTGGGGGCATAGAAGGTGCGATAGAAGGCCTCGGCATCGGCGCGGTTCAGCGCCTCGATCTCGTGCCGCCAGCCGATGATCGGGATGCCGTAGGGGTGATTGAGATATTGCGCGGCGCGCGCCTGTTCGGAAAACAGGCTGCCGGGGTCACTGTCGACGCGCTGGTTGCGTTCCTCCAGAATCACGCTGCGCTCGGTCGCGACCACCTCGTCGGTGAGTTGCAGATCGCGCATCCGCTCGGCCTCATTCTGCATCATGAGATCAAGGCGATCGGCGGCGACGCGCTGGAAATAGGCGGTGTAATCCCAACTGGTGAAGGCATTGTCGCTGCCGCCCTGCGCCTCGACCACATCGGAGAATTCACCCGCGGCCAGATCATCGGTGGCCTTGAACATCAGATGCTCAAAGAAATGCGCGATGCCGGAGTGGCCGGGCGGCTCATCGGCGGCGCCGACCTTGTACCACAGCATCTGCACCGCGACGGGGGAGCGGTGATCCTCGATCACCACGACCTGAAGGCCGTTTTCCAAGGTGAACTGGCTGACGGGTTCGGCCAGCGCCGCCAGGGGAAGGGCGGCAAAAAAGGCCACGCCCGACAAGAGTTTACGCATGAAAGCCCCTTTCACAAGTTATGCGCAGCAGACCGCATGCGGCGGCTGCGGTCAAGCCGGGGTCAAGCGGAGTTTACTGCGCGTGTGGGCGGGCACCGATTTTCTGCGAAAATCGGGAGTATCTGATTTTCGCAGAAAATCAGGGGCGCGCTTATTCGGCTTCGGGCGGGGCGGAGGGGGTGGGCGCACCTGCACGGCGCCAGCGGGCCAGTTCGGCGTGCTGATCCAGCGCCATGGGCGCATAGGCCTTGTAATAGACGTTCACGTCAAACAGGCGTTCCAGCAAGCGGCCATCATTCTTGCGGCGATATTCCAGATCCTCGGCGGCCAGCACCTGCCGGATGTCGGCAGACAGGCCCTGACGCCCGGCATAGGCCACCAGTGCCGCATCACTGGCCCCCGCGCCCGGCTTGCCGCCCAGAGCCACGATGGCATCCGCCTCGGGCGTGGGATCGGTGATATTGCTGCCGCCCGGTGTGGGGGCAGGCAGCGCCTTCAGATCCGGCGGCAATTGCAAGGGCTTGGAAGGCAGAATCGCGAATTCATCCGGGCCACTGCCGGACGAGCGCAGGTTCATCAGATTTGGCTGATCGGACCCGCCACAGGCCGAAAGGCCCAGCACGAGTGCCAATGCCCCAATCGACTTTGCCTGTGACCGCATACCCGTCTCCTGCACGTTCTGGACCCGTCTTAGCGCAAGTGGCGCGGCGCGTCACGGGGTCTTTCGGCGCGGGGCTTGCGGTTTCTTGCCCGGTTTCGGCGGCTCTTTGCCGCCAAAGAGGACAAGGCCGAAGGCCCCGGCAAAAATCGCAATATCGGCCACGTTGAAGGAATAGGGGTTTTCAAGGCCACAGCAGGACATGTTGAGGAAATCCGCGACGGCACCATAGGCCACGCGGTCCACCACATTGCCCAGCGCGCCGCCGATCAGCAGGCCCGCGCTGATCTGCATCCATTTGCCGTGGTTACCCCGGCTGATCCAGTGCCAGACCCAGGCGGTGATGACCAGCGACAGCACGATCAGCACCCAGCGCATCGCCTCGGCCGAAGAGGCGAACAGGCCGAAATTGATGCCCTGATTCCACGCCATGCGGAAATCGAGGAAGGGCGAGAGCACGTCGATCTCGTGCCGGGTCTTGAGATCGAGGCCAAAGACGACGGCGATCTTCGTGATCTGGTCGATCACGAAGATCAGCGTGGCGATGAGGGCCATCCGCCGCATGGGATCAGTGCCGGAAATGGCGCATGCCGGTGAAGACCATGGCAAGGCCGCGCGCGTCGGCGGCTGCGATGACCTCATCGTCGCGCATGGAACCGCCGGGCTGGATGATGGCGGTGGCCCCGGCCTCGGCGGCGGTGATCAGACCATCCGCGAAGGGGAAGAAGGCGTCGGAGGCCACGACCGAGCCCTGGGTGAGCGGGCTGGCGGTGCCGATGGCCTCGGCCATGTCTTGCGATTTGCGGGCGGCAATGCGGGTGCTGTCCACCCGGCTCATTTGCCCGGCGCCGACGCCAACGGTCGCGCCGTCTTTCACATAGATGATGGCATTGGATTTGACGTGTTTCGCCACGGTCCAGGCGAACATCAGGTCGCGCAGTTCATCGGCGGTGGGTTGGCGCTTGGTCACCACCTTGAGGTCGGCGGGCAGCACCGCGCCATTGTCGCGGTCTTGCACGAGGAAGCCGCCGGCCACCTGTTTCCACGCGAGGCCCTTGGCGCGGGGGTCGGGCAGTCGGTCGGTGGTCAGGAGGCGCAGGTTCTTCTTGGCGGCAAACACCGCGCGGGCCTCAGGCGAGGCACCGGGGGCGATGACGACCTCGGTGAAGATCTCGGTGATGGCGCGGGCGGTGGCTTCATCGAGCGGCTGGTTCAGCGCGATGATGCCGCCAAAGGCGCTGGTGGGGTCGCAATCGAAGGCGCGGGCGTAGGCCTCAGCCATGGTGCCCCCGCGCGCCACGCCGCAGGGGTTGGCGTGTTTGATGATGGCGCAGGCCGGGCCTTGCGCCGGGTCGAACTCGGCCACCAGTTCAAAGGCGGCGTCGGTGTCGTTGATGTTGTTGTAGGACAGCTCCTTGCCCTGCCATTGCTGCGCGGTGGCCACGCCGGGGCGTTGGGTGCCATCGGTATAGAAGGCGGCCTTTTGATGCGGGTTTTCGCCATAGCGCAGGGTTTGCGCGATCTGGCCCGCAAAGGCGCGACGGCGTGGCGCTTCTTCCTTGATCGCGCCCGCCATCCAGGCCGACACGGCGGCATCATAGGCGGCGGTGCGGCTATAGGCGGTCAGTGCGAGGCGCTGGCGGAAGGCATAGGAGGTCGCGCCATCATGGGCCTTCATCTCGGCCAAAAGCGCCGCGTAATCCTGCGGATCGGTGACGACATTGACGAATTTGTGGTTCTTCGACGCGGCGCGGATCATCGCCGGGCCGCCGATGTCGATATTCTCGATGCATTCGGCATAGGAGGCGCCGCGCGCCACGGTTTGCTCGAACGGATAGAGGTTCACGACCAGCAGGTCGATCGGCTCGATCCCATGGGCGGCCATGGCGACCAGATGTTCGTCATCATCACGCAGCGCCAGCAGGCCGCCATGCACCATCGGGTGCAGGGTTTTCACGCGGCCATCCATCATCTCGGGGAAGCCGGTCACCTCGGACACGTCGCGGACCTTCAGCCCGGCGGTGCGCAGGGTTTGCGCGGTGCCGCCGGTGGAGATGAGTTCCACCCCCTGCGCGGCCAAGGCGCGGGCGAGATCAAGCAGGCCGGTCTTGTCGGACACCGACAGCAGCGCGCGCCCCACGGGCACAAGGTTCACGGGCGGGGTGGCGGAGGCGGTGTGCATGGGTCACTCCTGGGCGGGGCGGATTATGACGTGGCGCCCCGGTCGGATTCTGGCCTTTCGAGGTCGCGGATGGCAAGCGGAGTATCCTGTGCCTTCGCCAAGGTCCAGCCGATACGGGCCTCGGTGTCGCGCAAATCTGCGGCCAGCACGATCTGTTTCGCCGCGCGCGGCATCAGGCGGCCCTTTTCAAGGTAGACCGAGGGTTCCAGGGTCAGTTTGGCCGCACCGGAATGACGGAACACCCAGATCTCGCCCGAGCGCAGCGCGATGGAGACGGCAGCGCCGCCCATATCCAGCATCACATCGGCATCGGGGTGGAGGTGGAAGCGCAGGGCAAAGCCCAAGCGCCCGGCATTGCGCGCGAGCAGGACCGACAGGCGGCGCTGATCGGCGGGGCTCTCGGCGCGCAGCACATCAAGGCCTGCAAGGTGGCGGCCATCGGCGGACAGCGTGAGATCGCGCAGATGCAAGAGGCCATGGGTGGCGCGCCAGCCATCATGGGCGGCCAGAACCTGCGGCCCGCCCGCCTCATCGGCCTCCATTTGCAGCAGCGGCACGGAGGCGCGGTCTTCCAGCACTTCGCGCCCGTCATGGGCAAAGCGCGAGGAGGAATAGCCATCAAGACTAAGCGTGGAATGGCTTTGCGTGGCACGGCTGGCGCGGTGCCAATCGGCGCCGAAGGGCGCGCCAGAGCCGCAATTGACCACCACGGGCCGCCGCCCGGAGGTGAGTTCAAAGGCCAGGGTCGAGGCAT
>CALKAA010000019.1 GCA_937983495.1 uncultured Gemmobacter sp.
GCCGCGCCTCAGTGGTTTCGCCCTCCCACAGCATCGCCTCCAGCCGCGCATCAGCAAGCGATGCAAGACCGGGAAACTGCGCCAGCAGCGCGGCTTGCTCGGCATCGGTCAAGGGCAGGTCGGTGAAGGCCCGGCGGGCCTCCGCCTCGGCCTCGGCCAGGCGCCCCGAGGCCGTCAGCGCCTGAATGACGGCCAGCGCGCTACCCACCGTGCGCGGCAGGCGGTCGCCAAAATAGGCCAGCACACGGGCAGGCGTGGTGGAGCGTGCCACCGCGATCTCGCCCTTTTCGCGCAGCAGGGCTAGGCCGGGCCAATCGCTGCGCCGCGCCAGAAAATCCTCGTATTCTGTCAGGGTGCCGTCACCCGCGCGCAGACGCTGCCATTGGATCAGATCGGCCCCCACGGCAGAGGAGGCCGCGGCCAGCTCCGCCGCGCGATCCCAATTCTTCCGCCCGGCTTCGTTCAGCGCCAGCCGCAGCGCTGCGGCGGGGTCAGACTGGGCCAGAACAGGAGCGGAGAGCGACAGCGACAGGCCGATCAGCAGGGGAGCGAGCATCTTCATGGGCGAAATCTGCCGCATCTGCGGCATGGCGGCAACTCACATCCGCGGCAAAGCGCGAAACCCCGCCAGCGGGCGCTTGGCAAGGGCCGCGCGGACGGCTAGAGGGATGGCGTTCAACCGGGCCTCAGCTTGGCCCCACACTCGGAGATGCGTGTCATGTTCAAAGGCTCTATGCCCGCCTTGGTCACGCCGTTCAAGAACGGCGAGCTGGATGTGAACACGCTCAAGAAACTGGTGGATTGGCAGATCGCCGAGGGCAGCCATGCCATCGTGCCGGTCGGCACCACGGGGGAAAGCCCGACGCTGAGCCATGAGGAACACCGGCAGGTCATCGAGATCGTGGTGGAAACGGTCGCAGGCCGGGTGCCGGTGATTGCGGGTGCGGGGTCGAATGCCACCGCCGAAGGTATCGGTCTGGTGCAGCATGCCCAGAAAGCCGGGGCCGATGCCGCACTGGTGGTGACGCCCTATTACAACAAGCCGACGCAGGCGGGCCTGATCGCGCATTACACCGCGCTGCATGACGCCAGCGACCTGCCGATCGTGATCTACAACATTCCCGGTCGTTCGGTGGTTGATATGTCGCCGGAGACGATGGGCCAGCTTGCCAAACTGCCGCGCATCGTGGGCGTGAAGGATGCCACCGGCAAGATCGAGCGCGTGAGCCAGCAGCGCGCGAGCTGTGGCACCGATTTCATCCAGCTTTCGGGCGAGGATGCCACGGCGCTTGGCTTCAACGCCCATGGCGGTGTGGGCTGTATCTCGGTCACGGCCAACGTCGCACCGCGTCTCTGTGCGGAATTTCAGGAGGCCACCCTGCGCGGCGATTACGCCAAGGCGCTGGAGTATCAGGACCGGCTGATGCCGCTGCATGAGGCGATCTTCCTGGAGCCCGGTCTGGTCGGGGCAAAATACGGCCTGTCGCTGCTGGGCCTGTGCAGCGAGGAGGTGCGCCTGCCGCTCGTCGGGCTGACCGATGGCACGAAGGCGCGCATCAAGGCTGCGATGGAATTTGCGGGCCTTCTGTAAGCGGCTTGGTCTGAGGGGAAGAGGGGGCTTCGCCCCCGCCCGTTCCGGGCTCCCCCAGGATATTTGGATCAGGTTGAAAGGGCGCGGTGACCAGCGCCCTTTTGCGTTTCGAGAGGGGCGGCGATGACCGACAATCTGCGCGGCAGTCTGTTCATGGTTCTGGCCATGCTTGGGTTTGCCATCGAGGATATGCTGCTCAAGCGTGTGGCGACAGCGGGTATGCCGGTGGGGCAGGTGCTGATCCTGTTTGGTGCGGGTGGCTGTTTGCTGTTCGCCGCGCTGACCCGCGCGCGAGGTGAGACGATCTGGCATCCGGCGGTGATCCTGCCGCGTATGCTGGTGAAAGCCGGTTTCGAGGTCATGGGGCGGCTGTTCTTCACACTGGCCATCGCGCTGACCCCGCTGTCGAGCGCCAGTGCGATCTTGCAGGCCACGCCCTTGGTGGTGGTGGCGGGGGCGGCGCTGATCTTTGGCGAGCGGGTGGGCTGGCGGCGTTGGACGGCGATTCTGCTGGGGCTGTTCGGGGTGCTGGTGATCCTGCGGCCGGGGCTGGAGGGGTTTACCGCGGCCTCACTGCTGGCGGTCGGCGGGCTTCTGGGCTTTGCTGGCCGCGATCTGGCAACGCGGGCCGCGCCCAAGGTGCTGTCGAACTTCCAGCTTGGCATTTACGGCTTTCTGGCCATGGTGCCGACCGGGGCCGCGCTGCTGGCCTGGCAGGGCGGGGCGATACGCCTTGATCTGGCCATGTCGGTGCAATTGGCGCTGGCGGTATGTGTCGGGGTCTTTGCCTATTGGGCGCTGACGGTGGCCATGCGCAGCGGCGAGGTGAGTGTGGTGACGCCCTTCCGCTACACTCGCCTTGTGTTTGCGCTCATTCTTGCCATGCTCGTATTTGGAGAGCGGCCAGATTCGGCCACGCTGATCGGATCGGCCATCGTGGTGGTTGCTGGTGTGTATACCCTGATGCGGGCGGGGCGTCGTTTGACGCCCTGACGCCCATGGCATCGGGGCGTGTAGGGGGTGGCATGATGCGCAGAGAGCAGCCGTTTCTGGTGGGAGGGGCCGGGCTTGGCGCAGAAGCGCAGGTGGAAACTGCCACTGGCTGGCGCAGGGCAGCGGATCTGGTGGCGGGCGATCTGGTGCATGTGCATGGGGGCGGGCTTCGTTCGGTGCAGGCGGTGCAGCACGAGGATGGGGCCGGGGCTCCCCTGCTCCATGTGCCTGGGGGCGCTTTAGGCAATTGTGCCGACCTTTGGCTCGGTGCGGCTCAGTTCGTGCTGATCGACACCTTGCTGGACCCCGGCTTGCCCGACGCCATGGAGGTTCTGGTGCCGGCCGAGGCTCTGGATGGCTTGCGCGGCATGGCCTTGCAAACGGCCCCTGCCGGGATGGTGCTCGTGACGCTGCATTTTGAGGCAGAGGAAGTGATCTGGGCGCAAACCGGGGTGATGGTGCATGCCCCCTGTCTCCGGGCCCCTGAGACGATCTGGTTCAGCCGGGATTTCCCACAGCTTTTCGGCTCTGACGCCCGTCATTTTCTGCTGCGGCGATTGGCTTTATCCGCCTGATCTGGACTTTTGCAGGGGCAGGCCCTATCTGAAGGCCATCATGGCACCGAAATCTGATCCCAATTCCAAGCTGATTGCCGAAAACCGCCGGGCGCGGTTCGATTATGCTATCGAGAGCGATCTGGAGGCCGGGGTGATGTTGCTCGGCTCTGAAGTGAAATCGCTGCGACAAGGCGGTTCCAATCTGGGCGAAAGCTATGCCAGCGTGGAGGGGGGCGAGCTGTGGCTGATCAACAGCTATGTTGCGCCTTACCGCGAGGCGAAAACCTGGGGTCATGAGGAACGGCGGCGGCGCAAGCTGCTGGTCTCGCGGCGCGAGTTGTCGCGGCTGTGGAATGCCACCGCGCGTGAGGGCATGACCATCGTGCCGATGAAATGGTATTTCAACGAGCGCGGCATCGTGAAGATCAAGCTGGGTGTGGCCAAGGGCAAGAAACTGGCCGACAAGCGCGCCACCAGCGCCGAGCGCGATTGGGGCCGCCAGAAACAGCGGCTGCTGAAACACGGCGCGCGCGAGTAGCAGGCCCCGATTTTTCGTCGAAAAATCGCGTCCCGCCTCAGCTCTGCAACAGTGTTAGCGCCCGACAGCGCCTTGTGGCTTGCCTGCCTGCCCCCTTGTGATAAAGCGGGGCCGATCACAGGAGGAGCCGCCGATGACTTCCCCCCTCAAGGACGATCCGAAAACGCTGGTCTCGACCGACTGGCTGGCCGCCCATCTGCGCGACCCTGATCTGCGCCTGCTGGATGCCAGCTGGTATCTGCCCGCCATGAACCGCGATGCAAAGGCCGAATATGCCGCCGGGCATATTCCGGGCGCGCGCTTCTTCGATATTGACGAGATCAGCGACCTGCGCTCGGACCTGCCGCATATGGCGCCGCCGGTGGAGAAATTCATCGCCCGCATGCGCGCCATGGGCGTGGGCGACGGGCATCAGGTGGTGGTCTATGACGGGCAGGGCCTGTTCTCGGCGGCCCGCGTCTGGTGGCTGTTCCGCCTGATGGGCAAGACCGACATTGCCGTGCTGGATGGCGGCCTGCCGAAATGGAAGGCCGAGGGGCGCGAGCTGGAAGACATGCCGCCCATCGTGCGTGACCGCCACATGACCGTCAGCCGTCAGGCGGGCCTCGTGAAAGATGTGACGCAGGTTGCCCATGCCTCCAAGCTGGGTCTGGCCGAGATCATCGACGCCCGCCCCGCCCCGCGTTTTCGCGGCGAGGTGGACGAGCCTCGGCCCGGCCTGCGCGCAGGCCATATTCCCGGCGCGCGCAATGTGCCCTTTGGCGAGGTGTTGAACCCGGATGGCACCATGAAGGACGTGGCCGCCTTGCGCGCGGTGTTTGAGGGCGCGGGCGTCGATCTGTCCAAGCCCGCCATCACCACCTGCGGATCGGGGGTGACGGCAGCGGTTCTGGCCTTGGCGCTGGAGCGGCTGGGCCACCGGAATTGGGCGCTCTATGACGGCTCCTGGGCCGAATGGGGCATGTATGAAGATCTGAAGGTCGCGAAAGGGTAAGGCGATGTTCGAGGCATTGAAGGCGCAACCGCAGGACAAGATTCTGCAACTCATCCAGATGTTCAAGGATGATCCGAGAACCGACAAGATCGACCTCGGGGTGGGCGTCTACAAGGATGCGACCGGCCTGACGCCGGTGATGCGCGCAGTGAAAGCTGCCGAGAAGAAAATCTGGGAGACGCAGGACAGCAAGACCTATACGGCCCTGACCGGCGAGCCGGGCTATAACGCCGCCATGCGCAAGCTGATTTTGGCAGGCGTGGTCGAAGGCGCGCGGGTCTCGTCGATCGCGACGCCGGGTGGTACGGGCGCGGTGCGTCTGGGTGTCGATCTGGCCAAGATGTTCAATCCCGGCGCGACGGTTTGGGTCTCCAAGCCCACCTGGGGCAACCATATCTCGATCATCAAATTCGTGGGCCTGCCGGTCGCTGAATACCGCTATTTCGATGCGGCCTCGGGAGAGGTGGATTTCGCGGCGCTGCTGGAGGATCTGGGGCAGGTGAAGGCGGGCGATGTCGTGCTGCTGCATGGCTGCTGCCACAACCCGACCGGTGCCAACCTGACGCTGGATCAGTGGAAACAGGTTATTGCACTGATGCAGGCCAAGGGTGCTTTCCCGATGGTCGATCTGGCTTATCAGGGGTTTGGCGATGGTCTGGATCAGGACGCCGAGGCGACGCGGCTGATCGTGTCCTCCTTCCCCGAGACGCTGATTGCGGCTTCGTGCAGCAAGAACTTCGGCGTGTATCGTGACCGCGCGGGGATTCTGATCGCCGTGTCGGCCTCGCCCGAGCAGGCCACGATCACCCAAGGCAACCTGAACTTCCTGAACCGCCAGACCTACAGCTTCCCGCCCGATCACGGCACCCGCGCCGTGATGACCGTGCTGGAAGATGCGGCGCTGGAGGCCGATTGGAAGGCCGAGCTGGAAGACACCCGCAACGGCATGCTGGGCCTGCGCACCGCACTGGCCGAGGCTCTGCGCAAGGAAACCAATTCCGACCGCTTCGATTTCGTTGCGCGCCATCGTGGCATGTTCTCGTTGCTGGGCCTGACCGAGGCGCAAGTCACCCGCCTGCGCGAGGAATTCGGCATTTATATGGTCAGCGATTCGCGGATCAACATTGCCGGTCTGAACGCGAAAACCGTGCCGATCCTGGCGCGGGCCGTGGCTTCGGTGCTGTGATCCGAGCGGCGGCGGGCCACGGCCTGCCGCCTGTTTCCCGGGCGCGGGCGCGTTGCCCTGAACCACATATGCAAAAAGCCCGCAACGCCTTGGCGCTGCGGGCTTTTTGTTGAAACTGGTGCCGCTGAAGGGACTCGAACCCCCGACCCCATCATTACGAATGACGTGCTCTACCAGCTG
>CALKAA010000020.1 GCA_937983495.1 uncultured Gemmobacter sp.
CGAGATTTTCCTCAATGGCTCTATCGTCTTGCTGGTCGGCTCCTTCCTGATCGGGCGATTTCATGTGGCTGCGTGCCTATTGCCCGCAGGCCTGCTATGCTGCCGGGCCGGGGCCGTTCCGCTATCTGCTCTATAAGGATGTGAACCGCCACGCCAAGCTGCGCGGGCCGGGGGCCTTTGGGCGATGAGCCTGATCCGCCCAGAACCCCTCACAGCCGAGGCCTTCGCCCCCTTCGGCGATGTGCTGGAGGCCACGGGCGAGTTTCGCCTGATCAATGCGGGCTTCTGCCAGCGCCACCATGACCGTGCGCGGCTGGATTTCGGGCCGGAGGGGCGGGCGGGGCTCTCGATCTTCAAGGCCATTCCCCGCGCGCTGCCCTACGAGTTCGATCTGGTGGAGCGCCACCCGGAGGGCAGCCAGGCCTTTGTGCCGATGAGCGCCGACCCGTTCCTGATCATTGTGGCCCCGGATGAGGGCGGGCGGCCCGGTCGCCCGCGCGCTTTTCTCTCGGATGGCACGCAAGCCATCAATTTCCATCGTGGCACCTGGCATGGCGTGCTGACCCCCTTGCAGGCACCGGGCCTGTTTGCGGTCATCGACCGTATCGGCCCCACCCCCAATCTGGAGGAGCATCGCTACGCCGAGCCCTTCACGATCCCCGCGGACTAAGCCCCGCGGGGTCTAACCGGACCGCGACCTTCGGGGGAGGCGCGGAGACGGCGCGAAAATCAAAATCCCCCGCAGGAAAGGGACGCTATGGCCACCTCACAGGTGCATCCGGTAGATGAGATTCTGCCGCCTCAAAAACTCTTTACGCTCGGCTTGCAGCATGTGCTGGTGATGTATGCGGGTGCCGTTGCGGTGCCGCTGATCATTGGGCGAGCCTTGAAGCTGGACCCGGCCGATGTGGCCTTTCTCATCTCGGCCGATCTGTTTGTGTGCGGGGTTGTGACCCTGATCCAGTCACTGGGCGCGACGCAATGGTTTGGCATCAGGCTGCCGGTGATGATGGGGGTAACCTTTGCCGCCGTCGGGCCGATGGTGGCCATGGCCAATGCCCAGGGCGGGGCCGAGGGCGCGCGGGCGATCTTTGGCGCGATCATCGCCGCTGGGGTGATCTCCATGCTGATTGCGCCGGTGATGTCGAAACTCTTGCGTTTCTTTCCGCCGGTGGTGACGGGCACCATCATTCTGGTGATCGGGGTCAGCCTGATGCGCATTGGCATCAACTGGATCTTCGGCACCCCGGTTGGCCCTACCGCGCCGATGATCGTGGACCCGGCCCACGCCGAATGGCTGAAAACCGCGACTGAAGGGGCTGTGGCCGCCGGTCTGCCGCCCGCGCCCGAGAAACTCGCTGTGGCGGCCAGCCTGAAGAACCCCGCTTATGCGCCCTTGGGCAATGTCGCCGTGTCGGCCATTGTGCTGGTTTCCATCCTGCTGATTGCGCGCTTCGCCAAGGGGTTCATCGCCAATATCTCGGTGCTGATGGGAATTGTGATCGGCTGCATCGTCGCCATCGCCATTGGCGCGATGAATTTCGACAAGGTCGGCGAGGCCGGATATTTCGCCCTGATCACGCCGTTCCATTTCGGCATGCCAACCTTTGATCTGGTGATGATCATCACCATGGTCTTGGTGATGATCGTGGTGATGATCGAATCCACTGGCATGTTTCTGGCGCTTGGCGACATGACGGGCAAACGGGTGGATCAGCCCGCACTCTCGGCAGGCCTGCGCACCGATGGGCTGGGCACGCTGATTGGCGGTATTTTCAACACCTTCCCCTATACCTCGTTCAGCCAGAATGTCGGGCTGGTGGGGGTGACCGGCATCAAGAGCCGCTTCGTCTGCGTTGCGGGTGGGGTGATCCTGATCGTGCTGGGGCTGATCCCCAAGATGGGGGCTTTGGTCGAATCCATCCCGACCATGGTTCTGGGGGGTGCAGGGCTTGTGATGTTCGGCATGGTGGCGGCGACGGGTGTGCGCATCCTTGCGGGCGTCAATTTCACCAGCAATCGCAACAACCTGTTCATCGTGGCGGTGAGCCTTGGTTTCGGGATGATCCCGCTGATCGCGCCGAATTTCAAACAATGGATGTGGCATGACCTGCATCCGTTGATCGAAAGCGGTATCCTGCTGGCCTCGATTGCCGCTGTAGTGCTGAACGCTTTCTTCAATGGGGCCTCGGGCAGCATCGAGGAGGCAAAAGCGGCGGCCAGTCAGGCCGATCACTGAACGCGACATGCGCTGTCGCCCCCGGCCTTGCCGCCGGGGGCGTTTTCATGTTCGGGTAGGTGCATGACCGATGATCCGCTTGGCGAGCTGCTCAGCCATCCCGCCCCCGCCCTGACCGAGGCTGAAAGCCTGGACCTGCTGCGCCGCCACTGGGGGTTTGGCGGGGAGCTGCTGCGCCTGACCTCCGAGCGTGACCTGAACTGGCGCGTCACCGCGCCTGCCGGGCGCTTTGTGCTGAAATTCGCCAATGAGGCCGAAGACCCGGCGATCACCGATTTTCAAACCCGCGCGCTGCTGCATATCGCCGCGCGCGCCCCCGATCTGCCGGTGCCACGCGTGGTGCCCAGCCTTGACGGGCTGGCCGAGGTGGTGCTGCCCTCGGGCGGGCGGATGCGGCTGCTCAGTTGGGTGGAGGGCAAGCCCCTGCACGAGGCCCCGCCCGGCCCGGCGCTGTGGCACAGCCTTGGCACCATGTCGGCCCGGCTGACCTGCGCGCTGGAGGGCTATGTCCACCGGGCAGCCGATCATGTGCTGCAATGGGACGTGAAACAGGCCGCCGGCCTGCGCCCCCTGTTGCCTGATGTGACCGACCCAGAGCTGCGGGCGCGCTGCGCCGGTTGGCTCGATTGGTTCGATGCCAACCGGGCGCGGCTGGACGCTGTGCCGTGGCAGGTGGTTCATGCTGATCTCAACCCCTATAACGTGTTGGTTTCGCCCAATGATCCGGCGCAGGTCAGCGGTGTGCTGGATTTCGGTGATATGGTGCGCACGCCGCGCGTCTGTGATCTGGCGGTGGCGGCGGCCTATCATGTGCGACCGGGCATTGGCACAGGCCCCGAGGTGCTGGCGGCCATGCGCGCGGGCTGGGAAAGCGTGATGCCGCTGCTGGCGGAGGAGGCCGCGCTGCTGCCCGGCCTCACCGCCTTGCGTATGGTCACCACCATGGCAATTGCCAGCCACCGCGCCGCGCGCTGGCCCGACAACGCGCCCTATATCCTGCGCAACTTGCCCTCGGCCCGGGCGGGGTTGCTGTCTTTCCCTTCTCCCGAGGAGGTCTGAGCCATGCGCCGCGACACCATGCCCAATGCCTTCCGCCCCGGCGCGGTGGCGCTGCCACCAGATCAGGAAGCGCTGGTCGCCCGGCGTCAGGCCGCGCTCGGCCCGGCCTATCGGCTGTTCTATCAGCGTCCCTTGCATCTGGTGCGGGGCGAGGGCGTGTGGCTCTATGATGCCGAGGGCAAGGCTTACTTGGATACCTATAACAATGTGGCGTCCTGCGGCCATTGCCACCCCAAGATCGTGGCCGCCATGGCCGATCAGGCGGCGGTTTTTGCCAGCCATACCCGCTATTTGCACGATGGCGTGCTGCGTCTGGCCGAGCGTTTGCTGGCGACGCTGCCGAGCGAGATCGGCCATATGATGTTCACCTGCACCGGGTCGGAGGCCAATGATCTTGCGATCCGCATTGCGCGTGCGGCAACGGGGGGCACGGGTATCATCGTGACCGAGAACGCCTATCACGGCGTCACGGCGGCCGTGGCAGAGTTTTCGCCCTCGCTGGGGCCGGGTGTGCCTTTGGGGGCGCATGTGCGGGTGGTGCCCGCGCCGATGGGGCGCGATTTCGGGGCCGATGTACAGGCGGCGATCGACGATCTTCAGCGCCATGGCATCCAGCCTGCGGTGCTGATCGCGGATACGGTGTTTTCCTCGGATGGGGTGATCGTCGATCCCACGGTGCTTGCGCCCGCCGTGGCGGCAATTCGCGCGGCGGGCGGGTTGTTCATCGCCGATGAGGTGCAGCCGGGTTTTGGCCGTTTGGGCCATGGCATGTGGGGTTTTACCCGGCATGGCGTGGTGCCGGATCTGGTCTCGATGGGCAAGCCGATGGGCAATGGTTATCCCCTCGCGGGCCTTGCGCTGCGCCCCGAGGTGATCGCGCGGTTTGGTGCCGAGGCGCGCTATTTCAACACTTTCGGCGGCAATGCGGTGGCGGCGGCGGTCGGAAATGCGGTGCTGGACGTGATCGAGGGCGAGGGCCTGATCGAGAACGCCGCCCGTGTGGGGGCGGCCTTTGCCACGGGATTGCGCGATTTGGCCAGTCGTCACGCCGCCTTGGGCGAACTGCGCGCCGAGGGGTTATTTCTGGGGCAAGACATCGTGACGGATGGCGCGCCCGATGCCGCGCTGGCGGGGCGCATCGTCAACCGCCTGCGCGAAGACGGCGTGTTGATCTCGGCCACCGGGCCCAAGGGTCATGTGCTGAAAATCCGCCCGCCCTTGACCTTCAGCCTTGAAAACGCGGACTTTTTCCTGACCCGGATGGCGCGTGCATTGGCCTAGGCCATGCGCTGCGCAACATCCAGCATCCGGTTGGAAAAGCCCCATTCATTGTCATACCAGCCAAAGACCCGCAGCATGCCGCCCTTGGTCACGCGGGTTTCCGGGCAGGCCATCACAATGCTTTCGGGCCTTGCGCGCAGATCGGTGGAAACCAGCGCCCGGTCGGTCGCGCCAATCACCCCGCCCGCCGCGCGAAAGGCTGCGTTCACCGCCTCTGCCGTGGCCGGCCGTTCCGTCATCACACACAGATCCACCGCTGAGACACTGGCCGTGGGCACCCGCACCGCCGATCCCTCCAGCCGCCCGGCCAGATCGGGCAATACCTGATCCAGCAATCGCTGCGCCGAGGTGGTGGTGGGCACCATGCTCAGCGCGGCAGCGCGTGAGCGGGCGAAATCGGCGGCGGGCGCATCCACTGTGGGCTGGCTGCCGGTATAGCAATGGATCGTGGTCATCGAGCCGGTCACGATCCCCCATTCCGCATGGATCAGCCGCGCCAGCGGTGCCAGCGCGTTGGTGGTGCAAGAGGCATTGGAAACAAGGACTTGGTCACGCAGCAGGTGATCATTGGCCCCCAGAACCATCGTCAGATCAGCCGCCTTGGAGGGGCCGGAGATCAGCACCCGGCGCGCGCCTGCGTGCAAACCGCGCTCGGCCACTTCGCGCGCATCGGCGCGACCGGTGCATTCCATCACCAGATCGGTGCCGCGCAGATCGAGCATCGAAAGATCGGCGGTGCGATGCAGCGGAATGGCCGTACCATTCACCACCAAAGCGCCGTCCGTCAGGCTGACCTTGCCGGGGAAGGGGCCAAAAACACTGTCATATTCAAAGAGATAGGCGCACATCTCGGCGGTTGCGATGTCATTGATGCCAGTGACGGTCATGCCAGGGGCCGCACCGCATGCCCAGGCCCGCAGCACCGAACGCCCAATTCGCCCAAACCCGTTGATGAAGACGCGCATCGCGGCCCCTCCTGTCGCTCATGGCGGCAGGATGAACACTGCATGAGGGGCGAAGCAACTGATTTCTTTCAATAAATTGTGCGGTTACAATTTCAGGCAATTGCAATCAAGTGGTTGTCCCATAGCAATGTGGTTTGCCGTAGTGGGCTGAGACTTTCGCCCAGATGTGACAGAACGCCATTGCCATCGCTCAGCATGAAGCCTCCGGGGGCTGCGGCGATGCCGCAGGCATCGGCCCGGCGCAGGGTTTGCAGGAAGCGGCCATCGTCTCCAAAAATCTGCACCGCACCACCTTTGGGCGAGGTGATCGCAATGCGCCCCGCGCTGGCGGCGATGGAGCCTGCGTAATTCTGCATCACCATGGCTTCGGTGTCGGGCACCGGGCAAAGCGTCAATCGCCCCGCGTCCCATAGTGCCAGCAGCGGCGGGGCCTCGGCCGGGTCGCCCTCCCATTGCAGCGCGCACGCGGTGCGGCCATCGGGCAACAGCGCCAGAT
>CALKAA010000021.1 GCA_937983495.1 uncultured Gemmobacter sp.
GGGGGGGGGCGAGGGCGGGGTTGGCCCCTCTGCCTGTCCGTTCGCAGCCCCATGCACCGCTTGCCATGACGCTGCCCCTTTTTCGTGTTGGACGAGGACATGACCCAAACACCCCACGCCTCCACCGACCCCGGCCTTGGCCCGGTCGCCCGTTTTCTCAAAGCCACTGAAATCGACACCCGCATGCTGGGCATGGTCGGTGCGCTGCTCGCCATCTGGGTGGGCTTCCACCTCTATGGCGCCCTGGTGAATGGCAATGGTGCCTTTCTCACCCCGCGCAACCTGTGGAACCTTTCGGTGCAAACCGCCAGCGTCGGCATCATGGCCTGCGGCATGGTGCTGGTCATCATCACCCGCCATATCGACCTCTCGGTCGGCTCGGTCCTGGGCTTCACCGCCATGGTCATGGGCATCGTGCAGGTCTGGATTCTGCCGCAATATCTGGGCCTTGGTCATCCGCTGATCTGGGTTGTCGCCTGTGTCATCGGCATCATCGTCGGCACCGCCATCGGCGCGCTGCATGGCTGGCTGGTGGCCTATCGCGGCATCCCGGCCTTCATCGTCACGCTGGGCGGCCTGCTGATCTGGCGCGGTGCGGCCTTCCTGCTGGCGCGCGGGGAAACCATCTCGCCGGTGGACAGCACCTTCGCCCTGCTGGGCGGCGGGCCGCAAGGGGCCGTGGGCGCGATGGGAAGCTGGATCGTCTGCGCCATCGCCGTGGCCGCGATCCTGTGGATGAACCTGTCGGCCCGCAAGGCGCGCAAGGGCCATGGCTTCCCGCTGCGCCCGCTCTGGGCCGAAGTGACCATGACCGCGCTGACCTGTGGCCTGGTCATCGGTGCCACGCTGGTGGTGAACGCCTATCCCTGGCCCAAGGGCATCGT
Organism: uncultured Gemmobacter sp.; assembly: GCA_937983495.1. GTDB lineage: Bacteria > Pseudomonadota > Alphaproteobacteria > Rhodobacterales > Rhodobacteraceae > Gemmobacter. The sequence goes on from CALKAA010000021.1 coordinate 885, forward strand.
CGCCCAATATGCCACCGCCAACAATATCACTGTCCCGCCGGAGGGCCTGTTCATCAGCCATGGCTTCGCCATTCCGCTCCTGATCATGGTGGCCGTCGCCATCGGCATGACGGTGATGATGAACCGCACCCGCTTTGGCCGCTATGTCTATGCCATCGGCGGCAACCCCGACGCGGCCGAGCTTTCGGGCATCAACACCCGCTGGATGACCGTCAAGATCTTCGCCCTCATGGGCTTCCTCACCGGGCTTTCCGCCATCGTGGCCTCGGCCCGCCAGACCTCGGCCACCATCTCGCTGGGGCAATTGGACGAGCTTTACGTCATCGCCGCAGCCGTGATCGGCGGCACCTCGCTGGCCGGGGGCGTCGGCAAGATCTACGGCGCGATCCTCGGTGCGCTGGTCATGCAAAGCCTGAAAAGCGGCATGGTGCTGATCGGCTTTGACGCGGCCATCCAGAACATCGTGGTGGGTATCGTGCTGGTGCTGGCCGTCTATGTCGACATCCTCTACCGCAAGCGCGCGAAATAAGGAGCCCGGATCATGAGCAATCCCCATTCCGCGAAATCCGGCACGCCGCTGGTCGAACTGCGCGACATCTCCATCGCCTTCGGCGGGATCAAGGCGGTCGATCACGTTTCGCTCGATCTTTACCCCGGTGAGGTTGTGGGCCTGTTGGGCCATAACGGTGCGGGCAAATCGACGCTGATCAAATGCCTGTCCGGCGCCTACAAGGCCGATAGCGGCGAGATCCTGATCAATGGCGAAAAGGCCGAGATCAGCAACCCGCGCGACGCCCGCCACTACAATATCGAGACGATCTACCAGACCCTTGCGCTGGCCGACAATCTCGACGCCGCCTCCAACCTGTTTCTGGGGCGCGAGCTGGTGGGGCCGGGCGGTTTCCTCGACGATGCCGCGATGGAATCCGAGACCCGCAAGATCATGGGTCGCCTGAACCCGAACTTCCGCAAGTTCAACGTGCCGGTTTCGGCGCTGTCGGGCGGGCAGCGGCAATCGGTGGCCATCGCGCGGGCGGTCTATTTCAACGCCAAGATCCTGATCATGGATGAACCCACCGCCGCCCTTGGCCCCCACGAGACGCAGATGGTGGCCGAGCTGATCCAGGAGCTGAAAAAACAGGGCCTTGGCATCTTCCTGATCGAGCATGATATTCATGCCGTGATGGAGCTGTGCGACCGCGCCGTGGTGATGAAAAACGGCCAGAGGGTCGGCACGGTGAATGTGGGGGAGGTCACCGATGATGACATCCTCGGTATGATCATCATGGGGAAAAAGCCCCCGCAAGCCTACTGAGACAACCCTGGGGTGCCGCAAGGCACCCCTTTTTCTGCATTCGGAAAGACGATCATGACCGACTTCTTCAAGGGCATCCCCCAGATCAAGTATGAGGGCGAGGGCAGCCGCAACGAATTTGCCTTCCGCCACTACAACCCTGACGAGGTGGTCATGGGCAAGCGGATGGAGGATCACCTCCGCTTCGCCGTCGCCTATTGGCACAGCTTCGCCTGGCCGGGCGGCGACCCGTTTGGCGGTCAGACCTTTGATCGCCCCTGGTTTGGCGACAGCATGGCGCTGGCGAAGCTCAAGGCCGATGTGGCGTTTGAGATGTTCGACATTCTCGGTGCGCCTTTCTATTGCTTCCACGATGCCGATGCGCGCCCCGAAGGCGCGACCTTCGCCGAAACCCTGCGCAACTTGCAGGAAATCGTCGATTACCTTGGGGAAAAGCAGGCCGCCCACAAGACTCAACTGCTCTGGGGCACCGCGAACATGTTCAGCCACAAGCGCTGGATGAGCGGGGCCGCCACCAACCCCGACCCCGACGTTTACGCCTATGCGGCGGCGAACGTGAAGGCGAATATGGATGCCACGCTGAAACTGGGCGGGCAGAACTATGTCCTCTGGGGCGGGCGCGAGGGCTATGAGACCCTTCTGAACACCGATCTGAAGGCCGAGCGCGCCCATGCCGGCCGCTTCCTGCAACAGGTGGTCGAATACAAGCACAAGATCGGCTTCAAAGGGGCCATCCTGATCGAACCGAAGCCGCAAGAGCCCTCCAAGCACCAATATGATTACGATGTGGCCACCGTTTACGGCTTCCTCGTGCAATATGGGCTGGAGAAAGAGGTGCAGGTGAATATCGAACAGGGCCACGCCATTCTGGCCGGGCACTCGTTTGAACATGAAATCGCGCTGGCCTCGGCCCTTGGCATCTTCGGCTCCATCGACATGAACCGCAACGATTACCAATCCGGCTGGGATACCGACCAGTTCCCGAATAACCACGCCGAAAAGGCGCTCGCCTTCTACGAAATCCTGCGCGCAGGCGGCTACACCACCGGCGGCACCAATTTCGATGCCAAGGTGCGCCGCCAAAGCCTTGATCCCGAAGACCTGATCCTCGCCCATGTCGGCGGCATGGATACCTGCGCCCGCGCGCTGAAATGCGCGGCCAGCCTGCTGGAAAGCGGCGAGCTGGAGGCCGCGCGGGATGCGCGCTACGCAAACTAAAACAACAGATCGGAAGAGCAC
>CALKAA010000022.1 GCA_937983495.1 uncultured Gemmobacter sp.
AGCTCCGAACGGTCGATCAGAACCAGCCCACGCTGGCCAGGCGTCGTCGGCTTATACGACTTGAGTGCCATGCTTTCTGTCTTCCGTCTGCTTGCGCATAACGCCCCCCTACCCTTGCGGATGTCGGGTCGCCTTCGCGCGGTTGTAGGGCTCCGAAGATCCCCGGTGAAGGCTCCACCCCCGGCCCGAAGGCGACGGCAGAACAAAACCAAGAGCCCCGGACGAATCCGGGGCTTCTGGTGTGGCGGTGCAGTAGCAGATGGGGGCGGGGCTGGCAACAGGCCAATGACATGAATCCTGCAAGACACCAGATCGGCGGATGCCCGGCCCGACGGACGGCCAGGGTGGCGGTCATTCGGCACGCCCTATTTTCGCCCTAGTGCTGCAATAATGCACCCATGATAACACCTAAGGGCGAGTACCATGATCACGGAATACAATTTCACCAGCCACCGCTTCAAACCCACGCCCGGAGAGTTGGATGAAGCGCATGACGACTTCATCAATCCCGGCATCTTTGCCCGCGAATTGGCAGAGTTCCTGATCAGCGGACTGGCACAGGAAGGCTATGCTGTAAAAGACAGGATCGTGGAGGATTGGGGCAACTGGATCGAAGTGCAGCATGATGGAAAATTCGCCCTCGCGGTCTGCTGCGCCAATCTGGAAGATCTGGGCAACGGCCTGACACGGCACCGGGTGACGACAGACCCTTCCACCCCGCATATTCGCAAGTTCCTGCGAAAGATCGACGTTCAGCCCACGGTTCAGGCCCTCAGCGCCGCCCTGTCGCGCATTCTTGCCGGATCGCCGGATATCACCGACATCACCACAGGCTAAGTGCCGGCAGAAGCGGTTCAGGGTCGCTGGACCGCTGACATGCGACGGATGGGCGATTGTCAATATTGACCTCCAGACCCCCCCAAAGCAAAACGCCCCCGCATCGCTGCGGGGGCGTTTCCATCTCAGAACCTGTGGTTACAGGCCCGAAGCCACGTCGATCGACTGACCGGCTTCGAGGATCACATAGGCCTTTTTCTTGTCGCTGCGCTCGCCGGGGCGACCGCGGAAGCGCTTGACCTTGCCCTTCGCCACAACGGTGTTCACGGCTTTCACCTTCACACCAAAGACGGCCTCGACGGCCTCTTTGATCTGGGGTTTGGTCGCGTCCATCGCCACGATGAAGGTCGCCGCATTCGAGGTTTCGGCCGCGAGGGTCGATTTCTCGGTGATGACGGGCTTCTTGATCAGGTCGTAATGTTCGGGCTTGGCGGTCATTTCAGACGAGCCTCCAGAGCTTCGACACCTGCTTTGGTGATCACGAGCTGATCACGCTTCAGGATGTCATAGACGTTGGCACCGATCGACGGCAGCACATCAATGGTCTCGATGTTGCGGGCGGCCATCACGAAGTTCTCGTTCAGATCGGCGCCGTCGATGATCAGCACGCGCTTCCAGCCCAGTTCCTTCGCGGCTTTCGCCAGGAACGCGGTCTTGGCTTCGGCCATCGCGAGGTTCTCGACGATGATCAGCTCACCAGCCTTGGCCTTGGCGGACAGGGCATGGCGCAGACCGAGCGCACGGAACTTCTTGGGCAGGTCATGGGCATGCGACCGCGGGGTCGGGCCCTTGTAGACGCCACCGTGACGGAAGATCGGCGCCTTCTTGGAACCGTGACGTGCGCCACCGGTGCCTTTTTGGCGATAGATCTTCTTGGTCGAGTAGGACACGTCCGACTTGCCCAGAACCGAGTGCGTGCCGGCCTGTGCTTTCGCACGCTGCCAGCGCACCACACGGTGCAGGATGTCAGCGCGCGGCTCGAGGCCGAACAGCGCTTCGTCGAGGTCGATGGAACCGGCTTTGCCGCCGTCCAGCTTGATCACATCAAGTTTCATGCTTCACCCCCTTCGACGGCGGCTTCAGCAGCCGGAGCAGCCGAACGAATGGCAGCCGGCAGCGGCAGACCGGCCGGAGCCGCTTTCTTGACCGCATCCTTGATGGTGACCCAGCCACCCTTGGAACCGGGCACTGCGCCCTTCACCAGGATCAGACCACGGTCGGCATCGGTTTTCACGACTTGCAGGTTCTGCGTGGTGACACGCACGGCACCCAGATGGCCAGCCATCTTCTTGCCCTTGAACACCTTGCCCGGGTCCTGGCACTGGCCGGTCGAACCGTGCGAACGATGCGAGATCGACACACCGTGCGAGGCGCGCAGACCACCGAAGTTGTGACGCTTCATCGCACCGGCAAAGCCTTTACCGATCGAGGTGCCGGCGATGTCAACGAACTGACCTGCCAGATAGTGATCGGCGGTGATTTCCGCGCCCACTTCGATCAGGTTGTCAGCCGACACGCGGAACTCGGCCACTTTGCGCTTCGGGGCGACATTCGCTTTCGCGAAGTGACCACGCTGTGCAGCGGTCGTGTTCTTGGCCTTGGCGGAACCGGCACCCAGCTGAACGGCGGTATAGCCGTCACGGTCAGCGGTGCGCTGAGCAACCACTTGCAGGGCGTCGAGTTGAAGAACGGTGACAGGAACCTGCTTGCCGTCTTCGAGGAACAGCCGGGTCATGCCCAGCTTCTTGGCGATAACACCAGAACGCATCTGTTTCGCCTCCCCTTACACTTTGATCTCGACATCCACGCCAGCGGCGAGGTCGAGCTTCATCAGCGCGTCCACGGTCTGGGGGGTCGGGTCAACGATGTCGAGAAGACGCTTGTGCGTGCGGATTTCCCACTGGTCGCGCGACTTCTTGTCGATGTGCGGACCACGGAGAACCG
>CALKAA010000023.1 GCA_937983495.1 uncultured Gemmobacter sp.
GCGGGCGCGCAGATTCTCGCGTTCGATACTGTCAGGGTTCTCGCCGGTCTCACGCGCTTTCAGGATTCGCGCGAGCGGCCGCAGCGGGGTGCGCGCGGCCGGTTCAGCATCGTAACCATCGGCATGATGTTCGTCTTCGGGCAGATAGGCGGTCATGGCACTTGCCCCCCTTCCTGATTGGACACATCCACCACCCCATCCAGCACAGGCAGCGCGAGGTCGGGCTGCGGATAGGCAATCTGGCTGGACAGGCCGAATTGCTCCGGCTCCAGTGGCAACAGGCCCAGCCGGTCAAAGTTGATGGTGGACAGCTCGCGCAGCCGGTCGGGGCGGTTCAGATAGGCCCATTCGGCGCGCTGGATCGACAGCGCCTCGCGCAGATCGGCAATCTCGCTGTTCAGCCTGGATACGTCTTTCAGCGCTTGCTGCGTAGCGTAATTCTCACGGTAGGCCCAAAAGCCCGAGGCGATGACGGCAGAGAAGGTCAACAGATAGATCAGCGCCCGCATTTACTTGCGCCCTCCCTTCCGGCGTTGCAGTTGCGGCACATCCAGCGCCGCCAGATCGAGCTTGTGCGCAGGGGCCTCGGTGCGGATGCCGACGCGCAGCTTGGCCGAGCGCGACCGCGGGTTTTCCGCCAGTTCCTGCTCATCCGGGCCGATGGCGCGCTTGGTGGCCAGTGCGAAACTATGGGCCGGGCCTTGCGCCGAGGGCGCGTAGCGGTTGCCCTGCTGCTCGGTGGCGCGGGTCTGGAAGAACCGCTTCACGATGCGGTCCTCAAGGCTGTGGAAGGTCACCACCGCCAGCTTGCCGCCGGGTTTCAGCGCGCGTTCGGCGGCGGCAAGCCCTTCGGCCAGCTCGTCAAATTCGGTATTCACCGCGATGCGGATGGCCTGAAAGCTGCGCGTCGCCGGGTGGCTTTGGCCCGGCTTCGGGCGCGGCAGGCAGCGCGCCACGATCTCGGCCAGCCGGAGCGTTGTGGTGATGGGTTCCTGCGCGCGGGCCGTCACAATCGCATGGGCAATGCGGCGCGAGGCGCGTTCCTCACCATAGAGATACAGAATATCCGCGAGCGTCGCTTCCTCGGTCTCGTTCACCAGATCGGCGGCAGACTGGCCCGACTGGCTCATCCGCATGTCGAGCGGGCCATCCTTCTGGAAGGAAAAACCACGCTCGGCCTGATCCAGCTGCATCGACGACACGCCCAGATCCAGCACGATGCCATCCAGCATCCCCGCATAGGTATCCAGCCCCGAGAAATTGCCTGCCACAAGGCTCAGCCGGTCGCCATACTCGCCCGCCCAGGCGGCGGCCATCTGCAAGGCCAGCGGGTCGCGGTCCACGCCGGTGACGTGATCCGCCCCCGCCGCCAGCAGGCCCTTGGTATAGCCCCCCGCCCCGAACGTGCCATCCAGCCAGCGCCCCGACACGGGCGCGCAGGCTGCCAGCAAGGGCCGCAGAAGCACCGGAATATGCGGTGCGCCGGTCTCCATGGCTTAGTCCTCGGCGTCGAAGGGCAACAGCGACAGCAGGTCCGCGCCCTCTGGCAGGTCAAGGTCCACCTCTTCCTGCGCGGCCATCTCGGCCTCGTAATCGCTGCTGCGCCAGATCTGGAACGTCTCCAGCGTGCCCGCGAACACCGCCTCGGCGCTGTCTTTCAGGGCATCGGAGGTCAGGCCGATCTTTTCGCGCACCTTGGGCGGCAGCACGATGCGGCCATCCTCATCGACCTCGACCGTCTGCGACAGGGTGATGAAGTTGCGCTCCAGCGCCTTGCGCTGTGCAGTGCCGGGCGGCATGCGGCGGATGCGCGCCTCAAGGCGCTTCATCTCGGCCAGCGTGTAGCATTCGACGAACTGGCGAGCGGTGCCGCCACCATAGACCATGACGAATTTCGGACGGCTGCCATCAAAGGTCGGGTCGCCCGCTTCCAGAACGCGCCGAAAAGGCGCCGGGATCGAAACCCGCGCCTTTCCGTCAACCTTCTGGCTGAACTCGCCTCTGAACGCCTCTGACACGGTGCTGTCCTGTCCCGGTCGGTTACTGTGCCCCTGGCCCCCGCCAAGGTCTTGAAATCTTTGGCCCCAGAATGAAAACGGCGGACCGAGCGGCTGCCACTGCTCGATCCGCCGACTGTCCCATCGCTGGGTCGAACCGCCTGCGCTTGCCACCTGGGGGAGATGTCTGCTCGCTTGCGCATCGGTTTTGGCTGGATGACGTTGCGGGGCCTGTATGAAACCTGCTTTTCGCCTGTGGGGTCTTGGTTGCCCCTTGTTTTCATTCCCGTCGTCATCCGGTGAGTTATGAATGGCATGGGAAATCATGGGAGGCAACGGTTTTCTTTGGGCAAAACCGGGCAGATCCTGTTTCACGCAGGCCCTGGACACAGGATATGGGGGTATCCCCGCCGTATTTCCAGCAAATTGTGGCGAAACACGCTTTCGTGAACCACCATATCTAGTGGCGATATTTTTCACCCAGTCCGGCCCATAATTTCCCGACCAGCACGTCAACTTCACCGCACAAGCCATCGAAATGGCACGAAAACTGAAGAACGATACCGGATTCCATGAATTCCCGGTCCGAAATCACGCCGCTGTGAGCCTTGGTGATTCGGCGCGGCAAGAGCAGTCCCATCAGATTCCATGCCATTCCATGGGGCCGTTCCCATGCTTTCCCGGTTCCATGCTTTCCCGGTTCCATGCTTTCCCGTATCCATGCCATCCCGCCAGCACGACCCCGGCAATGCAAAACGCCCGGACCTTGCGGGGCCGGGCGTTCTGTCATCTCGGGCATCTCGGGGCCGGGCGATCTCAGGCCATGCCGCCCGCGATCAGCCGCCGGGCCAGCCGCGCATAGGCCTCGGCCATCGCGCCTTCGCTTGCCGCAATCGGGGTGCCCGCATCGCCCGCCAGCCGGGTCTCGATGTCCAACGGCAACTCGCCCAGGAAGGGCACACCGATCTTCGCCGCCTCCGCCGCCACGCCGCCATGGCCGAACAGATGCGCCTCATGCCCACAATTGGGGCAAACATAGGTCGACATGTTCTCCACCAGCCCCAGCACCGGCGTCTTCAGCTTGCCGAACATGTCCAGCGCCTTGCGCGCATCCAGCATCGCCACATCCTGCGGGGTCGAAACCACAATCGCCCCGGTCAGCGCAAAGCGTTGCGTCAGGGTCAACTGGATATCCCCGGTGCCGGGGGGCAGGTCGATGAGCAGAATGTCCAGCTCGCCCCAGGCCACCTGCTCGATCAATTGCTGCAAGGCCCCCATCAGCATCGGGCCGCGCCAGATCACCGCCTCATCCTCTTTCAACATGAAGCCGATCGACATCACCGTGACCCCATGCGCCTGCAAGGGGATTATGGTTTTTCCATCCGGGCTGGCCGGGCGCTTGTTCACCCCCATCATGCGCGGCTGACTGGGGCCATAGATATCGGCATCCAGCAGACCCACGCGCCGCCCCTGCCGCGCCAAGGCCACGGCGAGGTTGGAACTGACGGTGGATTTGCCCACGCCCCCCTTGCCCGAGCCGATGGCGATGATGCGGTCAATCCCGCTCACCCGCTTCGGCCCGCCCTGCTGCGGGGTCGGGTGGCCGCCGATCTTGAGGCTCG
>CALKAA010000024.1 GCA_937983495.1 uncultured Gemmobacter sp.
ACGAGATTGGTCAGTGACTGGAGTTCAGACGTGTGCTCTTCCGATCTGCCTCATGCACCGGAGGGGCGTGAGGGGATGCCAGCAGCTCCACATGGGCAGCGGCGGGGCCTTGCAGATCTTCAAAGGCCGCCACGATCACCCGGTCGCACCGCCCCTCGCGCAGCCAGTCGCGCCCGCAGGTCAGCGCTTCCATCCCGGCGGCCAGCGAACTGACCAGGGCAATGCCCGGCCCCTGAATGCCATAGTCAATGGCGCAGGCCGAGACGGGAAAGTTATGGGTCGCCTGCGCAAACCCCACGGCATCAATGCCACGCGGCCCCAGATCACGCAAACGCCGGTGCATGTCAGCCACCAGGGAACAGCCATAGCGTGAGCCGGACACCAGACCGGTCGCCGGGCCAGCCAGATCGCCCAAGGCCAGTCCTGCCTCAGTGGCCAATTGCCCGATCAACCGGGCAAGGCGGCTGGACGGGCCGGTATGACGCCGATCCGGCACCTCCTCCGGCAACCGCCGGATGGAAAATGCGCCAGAGACCGGATCAGAGCCGATGGGACCAGCGGCCCCTTGCTGCGCCAGCGCAAGCGCTGTCGCGGTGATGACGATGCTGTCAGACATTCTGTCCGGTCTCCGGCAGGGGGGATCAATAGGCCGAGCTGTCGGCACCGCCGAGCTTGTGCGCTTCCTGCCCTTTGAGGGGCGGATTGAACACGCAGACCAGGCGCATGGTCTTGTCGGCCTTCAGGATATGCTTCTCGTGCTTGTCCAGCGCATACATGGTGCCCGGCACGATCTTGTGCGTCTGGCCAGTGGTCTGGTCGATCACCTCGCCCTCGCCTTCGATGCAGTAGCAGGCTTCCAGATGGTTACGGTATTCCAGCAGCGAAGCGGTGCCTTCGTCGATGATGGTATCCGTCAGCGAATAGCCCATGTTGTCAGAGGCCAGCAGCAGGCGGCGGCTCTGGCCATTGCCCCAAGCCACGTCGCGTTCAGTATTTTCGATCTGGTCGATGGAATTGATGATCATGTCGGTTTCCCTGTGAAATGTCCGGGTCACAGGCTGCCGCATTTTGCGGATCAGATGTCATGTGACCTGTCTTAGACTATATGTCGGAGTCGCAGCACAACGGGTTGTTAATTTATGGAATATGATTTTAATGCGGCGAACGAATTGCCAATTTCAGCATCTAGCAAGGCAAAAAATCCGGTTTTATGGCAAAACATCACAGCCATATTGAGGATCAAACAACAAAAAAGGCGGCCCGAAGGCCGCCTTTCCCCAAAACTTCATTCGATTTACATCTTTAGGTAGTTTTTGAATCACGCCCGGATTGGATTCGCGGCCTTCAAGGCATCCTGGCGCAGAGAACCCGATTGAAAACGCGTTGGCGTGGCAAAAAGCGATGCATGTTTCCGGCGCAGACCAGACAGAATCATTCCATGCGGCAGGTCATCATATTCGCCATGGTCATGCAGAATTTCCATATGCTGCCGCCCGGCCTCGTCGAAAGGGTGATGCACGCAGTCGTTCTCGCCATCAAATTCAAGCGGGCGCATATGAAACATCTGGCACAGGCGCTTGTTGAAGACCGGTGTGGCACGCAGCCAGCGCCCACCAAGATTCAGGCTGACCAGGCAATGATAATGGAACACCCGCCCCCCCATCAGCGCAGCAAGCTGATCAGAACAGAGATGGTTCTGCACATCGGTGAACCACAGCCGCGCCGGAATACCCAGGCTGCGCAGAGCTGCGGCATAGACCACGGATTTGTGGATGCACAGGCCTGCACCCTTGCGCAGGATCGCACTGGCGCGCATGTCCTCCGCGGCGAAGTCGGCATTGTAGATCTCGTAATGCAGCCGGTCACGCACCGCATAGAACAGGGCCACCGCCTGATCGCGTTGAGATGCGCCAGACGGTCCGGCATGACGCGCAACAAAGGCCGTCACTTCAGGGGCATCCAGATCCAGAAATTCGGTGCGGGCCAGGGTGGCTGGCGGTGGCGTGGCGGCATCACGGCAGGAAACAGGGCTGAAGGCAGTCATCTGGCCATTCCTTCAATGGTTTCGCAAATGGCATTCGGGATGGTGACAGAGATCCGCGTACCGACCCCCAGCTCGCTTTCGATCTCGATATGGCCGCCCAGCCCCTCGGCGATGGTGCGGCACAGGTAAAGCCCCAGCCCATAGCCGCCCGAGGCCCGGCCACGGGATTCATCCACCCGCCAGAAGGGCTCGGTCAGATAGGGGATCTGGTTGGCGGCAATGCCGATGCCCTGATCCTCGACCGACATCCGCAATGCGCGCGGCTGTGACACGTCGCGTTCAAACCGAACGGTGATCTGGCGGCCATTGCCATAGCGCACGGCGTTGGAGACAAAGTTCTTCAACAGGATGCCCACGACGAAAGGATCAAAGAAGGCCACATCGAAGCCGACCTCGTTGATCACCAACAAAGGATAGCCATCATCCACCTGCTGCGCGATCTGTTCACGGGCATAAGGCACGATTTCCACCAGTTCAGTCGCATCTTCGTTGGAATGGCGGCGCTCGGCCGCCAGGATCGAGGACAGGATTTCCTCGACAATCGAGATGTCCTTGCCGATGCGTGACCGCAACTCCTCGTCCTGCACCAATTCCTTGCGCACTTTCAGCCGTGACAACGGGGTCAGAAGCTCGTGCGGCAGCGCCAACAGCATATGACGGCGTGCCTCGTGGATACGCTGCAACTCCGCCACCATGGTATTGAACGACACCGCAAAGCTGCGAAACTCTCCGAATGTGTCGGCAAGTGGAATCTGATAGTTGAGATCGCCCTCCTCAATGCGGGCGATGCCTGCGCTGAGCGTGATGAAGGGCCGTGTCAGCCGCCGCATCAGGTAATAGATCAACCCGACCACCACAAAGGAACTTACGATCACCACCCCGACCAGAAACAACGCAAAGCCCGAAATCGGCTCGCCGAATTGTGGCAGCACAGTAAAGGTTGTGCCGTCGAAACTGCCCGCCGCGTAGCGATTGCCAAAGCGCTGAATGGCGATGCCATCATCATCAGCCTGAGCCGCATCGAAAAGATCGGCAAAATCAGAGGCCGCGGCGGCTTCGGGCGTCATGTGGCGCAAGGCCACCCCCCCTACGGTGATCGGCTGCCTGCCGCCCTCGCTCTCTGCCCGCTCCACAATATCATGGAACAAAACCCGTGCCAGATAGCGGCGCGGATGTTCGTCCGCAATGCGCTGCAAGGAGAGGATCAACACAAAGCTGAGCAGCAGGGTCGCCCCCACTGTCGTCATCAGCAGTAGCGTAAACACTGATTGCGAGCCGAACCAGCGCAGCAAGCGGTCAAGCGTCGTCCTCATGACTGGCCCCCTTCGGGCAGCAGCGCATAACCTTGCCCTCGCATTGTCACGATGACATCGGGCCGCCCGCCGGCTGCGCGAAAGCGCTGGCGGATGCGATAAACCAGCGTGTCGATCAGCGCCGGATCACTGTCAGGACCGTGGCCGATCATCGGCAGCAAGGCTGCACGGCTCAGCACCTGCCCCCCTGCCGTTTGCAGGGCCTGCAACAACTCCAGCTCCAACTGCGTGAGCGAAACGCGGATGGAGCCCTGCAAAGCCTCTAGCCGCTTTGCGTCCAGCACCAGCGCCTCACGCGTATCTGGCCGCTGTGCGGCGCGGAGTGGCACGCCGGCCCGCCCCTGGCTGCGGGTGATGGCGCGCAGGCGTGCCACCAGTTCGCGCAGCTCAAATGGCTTGGCGATATAATCATCAACCCCCGCCTCCAGCCCGACCACGCGGTCAGTCAGTTCGGCCCGCGCCGAAAGAGCGACGATTGGCGGATTGCCATAGACCTCCGGTGCAGCGCGGATCAGGCGGCAGACCTCCATCCCGTCCATCTCGGGCAGCATCATGTCCAGCACGATGGCATCAGGGCGATCTTCGCGCAGCCGGGCCAACCCCGCCTGCGGCGTTGCCGATTGCGACAGCGTGATGCCGTAGCGCTCCAGCAAAGGGATGATGGCTTCACCCAAGTCCTCGTCATCGTCGATCATCAACACTTTCACTGCCCGCGTCTGCCTCTATCTTATGCGTATGTAACACCTACGCGATACACTTAAAACGTGTATCGCACCGCAATTTGAGCGGTGGTTTCGACCGGGTTCGCCCCATAGGCCGAGGCACTGTCCCCGAAGGTCCTCGAGGCGCGCAAGCTGAGCTGTGCTTTATCGTCATGGAAGGGCACGGCGATCGAGGCTTGCCACAACCCGCTGTGATCGGCGGGCACATAGAAGGCCAGCACCGAAACGTCGGCATCCTTCCACAGGTCATTCCAGGCCAGGCGGGCAAAGATCTGCTCCCGCGCCAAGGGCTCCTGCTGGGTCGCGGCATAGCCACGCAAGCTGCCCGCCGCCGCCAGATCGGCCCCCGAGGCCAGGGACAGCGCATCCAGCCGCGCATCCGACAGGCCCGCACCATTGTAATGATACTCCAGCGCCAGAGAAATATCGCGCTGCCCGACCAGAGCCGAGGGCAAGGCCCAGCTGCCGCCAAGCGCAGCCTGCGCCTGCCAGCCTTTATCCGCATCGGCCCCCAGGGCATCGCGCAGACCTTGCGAACCGCCCGCCATCCCTTCGCCCGCCAGAGACCGGCGGCGTTGCGCAAAGCCTTCGGCATAAAGCACAAGGCTTTGGCCTACCGCCGCACTGATCTCCAGGCCAAGGCCGGGGTCGCCATCCTCGACCAGCGCCGAAACCGTCAGGTTCAGGTTATTGCCAGTATCGGGCGCGTATTTCAGAAACACCGCCTCGGAGGGGTTGGTGCGGTGCAGGTTCAGCCCCACCACGTCATGCCTCGCCAGCAGATCATCGCCCGATGCCGAGATACGAGGGCGATAGCCGAAGCTGAGCAGATCGGCCCCGAGACTGAGCTGCCCCGCCAACATCAGCGTGCCCAGACGCTCCACCCGCCGGTCGCCAGGATCGGCGCTGTCGCTGGTCACCAGACTGTCAGCCTTGAACCAATCGGTCGGGTTATAGCCCTGTGCAACACCATTGCGCAGGTTCACCCGCCCGATGTCAAAGGCAAGGTCGGGCCGGGCCTGCCAATGCAGCGCCAGTTCCTGCACGTCCAGCCGCAAATCTTCGCGCAGGGCGAAGTCTTCGTGCTGCACCTGCGTGGCGCGCACCCGCAGATTGTAGCGCAGCCCCAGATCGGGGCCGAAGCTGCGATGGCCCATCCATTGTGCCGTGGCGCGGAACGAGCCGGTTTCGGTGCCGTCACGCGTCTCGGCCCGGGCCAGTCGCGCCTCCACCGTCAAGGTGCCGGGGGCCTCGGCCGCGATCTCGGCGGCAGGCAGCGCCGCATCGGACGCCGCCGCCACCCCCATTTCAGGCGCAAGGCCCACATCGGGGGGCAATTCAAACTCATCCGCCCGCACCGGACCCGCCACCATAGAGGCAGCCAGCATCGGCACCAGACAGAAAAGCGCTGCGCGAGACCCTTGCATTTTCTGCCTCCTTACAGCCGGAACCCAGCCAGCGCTTCCTTGCGGAACATCGATTCCGGCAGGTCGCGGCCTTGGAAGCCCTTCATGGTCATCACCGTGATCTTGTTGGGGTCGAACCCGTCAGCGATCACCACTTCGGTCGGGCGGCTGGCCCCCATCTGATTGGCAAACTTGCGATACCAGGACACTTTCAACAGCTTGCCGCTGCCCGCGTAATACTTGCCCTTCACCGGTCGCCCCGAGGCCTTGTCGACCCAGAACTCGATGCTGCTATAGGGCGTGGATTTGTCGCGCGATTTCAGGTCGAGTTTATAGCAATCGCGGGTCTTCTTGTCGCCATCGGCCACCGCCTCCTCGCCCGCCAGCGTGGGGCTGTAATCGCCCATCAGGTTGGAGCTGACCACATCCCCGTTCGAGGCATTGCCCAGAAGCCGCTGCCGCGCCGAGATGCGCACCGAAGCCTGCGAGGCCGGGTCGAACATCCACAGGCTGTTGCCGTTGCGCAAAAGCAGCTTGCCACGGTCGGCGCTTGGCGCGTTGATATGCACCAGCGTCTGAAACTGGCCGCCCGCCCGGCGCGACAGGGTGGTGACCTGGGTTTGCCCGGTCAGGGCGCTGCCCTCGTAATTCTTCAGGTCCACATTGACCATGAACGAGGATTGCGGGTTCCGGATCGCATCGGCCTGCGCGAGGATGCCTCCGGCATCCACCGCCAGGGCCATGCGGGGCATCGCGCCCATACCGGCGAGAACGGCGCCTCCGAACAGAAGCTGGGTGAAGCTGCGGCGGTCGAGTGTCATGGCAGTCTCCTTTCCAATAAGGGTCTTCAGCCGCGCTGAAGGCTTTGAACAATGTTGAGCCGTGCGGCGCGGAAGGTCGGCATCACCGCCGCCAGAACCGCAATCACGACAAGGAACAGCAGAACCGAAAGGGCGAAGGTCGGGTTTTCCAGCACCATCAGCCGCACGGTCAGGGGGGTGGCATTGCTGGGCGGCGTCCATTGCACGCCTGCCGAATTGACCAGCCGCGACAGACCCACCCCAAGCGCCAGCGCCAGGCCAGCTCCGAACAGCCCGGTGAGGGCGCTTTCCGCCAGGAACAGCCGCCCGACAAAGCCACGACGGAAACCCATGGCGCGGATGGTGCCGATCTCTTTCACCCGCTCCACCACCGTCATCGACACGGTGTTGAAGATGGTGAACACGATCACAAGCGCCAGCACCACCGAGACGACGGCAAAGATGAAGGCGAACATGCCGAAGATGCGGGTAAAGGTCGGGTCCACCTCGGTGAAGTGATAGGTCGAGAGGTCCATGCCCGCTGCGCTCAGCAGGGTCTGGATGCGGGCCTTGACGGCATCGGCGCGGTCCGGGTCGTGGATCTGCACCATGATCGTGGTGGCCTCGGGGCTGCCATCGAATACCAGCGCGCGGGCCTGATCGAAGGGCAGCAGCACAAAGGCATTGTCCAGCGCGCGCACAGCCTGTGCCTTGGCAGCGGCGATCCGCACCGCGATGATGTTCGGCACGCCCTCGGTGGTGGCGGCCATCAGGTTCAGTTGCGGCTGGCCGGTGCCGCCTGCCGTGATCCCGGCCAGATCGGCGTCACCCGCCACCAGGCCGGTATATTCGGCGGCCGAAGGGTCAACCTCGCGGCCCGCGCCCGCCTCGGGAGCATCCTTGCAATCGGGCACCGCCAGCGCCTCGCAGACGCCTAGCATCCGCGCCATGCCCAGACCGACCACGACCTCCTCCGAGACCGGGTCTTCCGGAAGACCAGTGGGCAAACCGGCCTCGCCGATGTTCCAGCCATCCCATTGGCGCATCTTCGCCAGATCGGCGGCCACAACGCCCTGCCCGATGAAGGTCTTGGAATTGCCGGTCGCGGCATTGCCCGCCACGCCAGACAGATCAATGCGCGGCGTGATCACCGCGATTTCCGAGGCCAGCGCGGCATCGGCGCGGATCACGTCAATGGCGGCCTGCCAGTCGGGGATGGTATAGGCCTCTGGGTTGGCGGCGCCAAATTCGAGATAGCCATTGCGGTAGATTTGCAGATTGCCTTGATCCTGGATCATCGAGGTTTGCACCCCATACCAGATCGAGGTGACAAATCCGCCCAGCAGCAGCGCCGCCAGACCGCCCACGCCAATGGCCAGCGCCGTGGTCACCGACCGCCGGGCATTCTTGACCAGATTTCGAAATGCAATTTTCCAGATCATGTTCCGGGTCTCTTTCCTGTCGGGCTGTGATCACGCCACCCGGCCGTCGATGATCTCGATCACCGGGCTGTGGGGAGGGATCAACTGTGTCTCATGGGTGCAGATCACCACGGTCGTGTTGAACTCGGCCTGCATGCGGGCCAGAAGCGCTACGATCTCGCGCGAGGTGCGCGTATCCAGGTTCGCGGTCGGCTCGTCAGCCACGATCAGCCGCGGCTCGGGTGCCAGTGCGCGGGCCACGG
>CALKAA010000025.1 GCA_937983495.1 uncultured Gemmobacter sp.
ACCCTGCCCCTCGCGCCGCACATCTTCTGGCCCGCCGCCCTGCTCGCGGCCCTGCTGCTGGCCATTTTGGTCGTCTACGTCACTCTTACAGCCATTGGCAGAAAAGGGTCTGGGCCGATCTGGAGCTTTGTCGAAGACCTTTTGCCCGAGACTAACCGTCGACAAGCCCTCGCCCTCGGCGCGCTTGTCACAGTCCTGTTCTTGGCGGCATGCGTCACCGCGCTCGCAATACTGTGGCATACCGCGATGTCACTCACTTCGCACACCCTCCCTTCATCTGAACATACAGGCCTCAACCTCGGCGCAGGTGCCCTCATTACCGCCCTCCTCGGCGCCCCCTTCGTCTTCTGGGGTGCCGTGCTTAAACACCTGACATTCCGCCAGCACAAAGATGACGCCATCACCGACCGCATTTCCAAGGCGGTCGAGCAACTGGGGGCGGAGAAAACCGTCAAACTTCCCAAAGACAACGGCGACGGCAGCACCGAACGCACCCTCCCCAATATCGAGGTCCGCATCGGCGCCATCCTCTCCCTCGAACGCATCGCGCAAGACAGCACCAAACACGACAAAGGCCGCGATCACGTCCGCGTCATGGAAATCCTCTGCGCCTACATCCGCGAAAACGCCCCGGCAAAGGGCGCAGAACCGGGGCCGTATGACGGATTGGATGGAAAAGAAGCTATTGATCGAAAGAAGGATATGAGCCCAGACCCATGGCTTGAAACCTTGCCTGCACCTCGCGCAGATATTCAGATTGCGCTGACAGTCCTTGGTCGGCGGTCTCAAGATCAGATCAAGATTGAACAGGCGGTCAAGGACAAGGACGGAAAACCCCGGCCATACAAACTGGACCTGCGCCAAACGAACCTGAGACTAGCCGTGTTCGATGGTGGAAACTTTGCCTCAGCCATCTTCTATCGCGCCCGTCTTGAGGGAGCATATATGAATGGTGCTGACTTCAGCGACTGCAACTTTACATATTCTGCGCTGACGAGGGTTTGGGCAAGTGACGCCATCTTTAACGGGGCCCGTCTCCATTCCGCTGACCTCTCTTATTCGGTATGTGATGGCGCGCAGTTTTTGAATGCCATCGTTACACTCACACATTTCGTCAGAGCCCAGTTGATCGGCTCAACCATGAATTTTCCCCATAGCTCTGATCCACTCAACCGGCCTATTCCTGTTTTCTGCCTTGCCAATCTAGAGAATGTCAGGTTGTCAGGCGACTTGCGGGCTATGATCCTGACCTTACCAGACCTCGACAAGGGGCCGCGGCCAAGCCGTGGATTTCGTGTTGCCCTCCGACATGCCGCGTTAGACCGTCAGGCTCGCATTCACGACACAGAACTGGATCTACGAACGCCGTTCAACGCCCTCCGCCTCACCTTCGGGGACGCCTCCGTCACCCTCGCCGACGAGGCCGACCGTCCGGCGCATTGGCCCCGTTGGGTGCTGCCCGACACCGGCCCGCACAGCTATGAGGCCGAGTATCAGCGCTGGTTGGCCGACCCGCAGGGCTACACCCCGCCGCCCCCGCCGGGCTGACCTGCCCAACTGTACACCGCATTCCCACTCCCTCCCCCCAAACTGTCCATCCCGTTACCCTTTGCCCCCTTTTCCACCCCCAAAGCGTATAGCCCGTTACACTTCTGCCCCTTGAAACCCGCTGCCCGATGGGCAATCTGAGGGGGTGGTTCGGGCAAAGGATACCCCATGGCGCTGCCGGTTCGGGATCAGATGAAATATTGGGGCCTTGCTGCGGTGGGCCTGCTTTTGGCGCTGTGGTTCCTCGGCCATGTCATGCTGCCCTTCCTTGTGGGCGGGGCGATTGCCTATTTCATGGACCCGGTGGCGGATCGGCTGGAGCGGGCGGGCCTCAGCCGTGCGGCGGCCACCGGCACCATCTCGGTCTTGGCGCTTTTGCTGACCATTCTGCTGGCCCTTGCCATTTTGCCTATGCTTTTCAACCAGTTGGTTGATCTGGTGAATGAGGCGCCGAACATCTTCCGCCGCCTGCAAGCCTTTGTGATGGAGCGGTTTCCGCAGGTGCAGGACGAAACCTCGACCCTGCGGCAGACGCTGGAAAGCGTGGGCCAACTGATCCAGTCCAAGGGCGGCGAGTTGGCAAATACCCTTGTCGGCTCGGCCATGGGGGTGGTTTCGGCCATCGTGTTCATCGTCGTCGTGCCGGTGGTGGCCTTCTACATGCTGCTCGACTGGGACAAGATGGTGGCCAAGGTCGACGAGGCCCTGCCGCGCGATCACGCCCCGACCATTCGCCGTTTGGCCAATGAAATCAATGTGGTATTGGCCGCGTTCGTGCGCGGGCAGATCTCGGTCTGCATGGCGATGGGCACGTTTTACGGCCTGACCCTGATGCTGGCCGGGCTGAATTACGGCCTGGTCGTCGGGGCCATCGCCGGGGCGATCACCTTCATTCCTTACGTCGGCGCGCTGATCGGCGGCGCGCTGGCCATCGGCCTCGCACTGTTCCAGTTCTGGGGCGACTGGCTGTCGATCGGGCTTGTGGTGGCGATCTTTGCCGCTGGGCAATTCCTTGAGGGAAATGTGATCACACCGAAATTGGTGGGCGATTCCGTGGGGTTACACCCGGTCTGGCTGCTGTTTGCCCTCTCGGCTTTCGGCTCGGTCTTCGGCTTTGTCGGCATGCTGGTGGCGGTGCCGGTCGCCGCGGCCTTGGGCGTGCTGGCCCGCTTCGGGTTGGAGCAATACAAGCAAAGCCGCCTTTACACCGGCTTGCAAGGCCTGCCGCCGCCCCCCGCCCCTGATACCACGCCCGAGCCCTAACCCTATGGCGCAATTGGCTTTTGACCTTCCGATCCGCGCAGCCCTCCGCCGCGCGGATTTCTTCCCTTCGCCCGCCAATGCCAGCGCACTGGCGGCGCTGGACGCGGGCGGCTGGCCGCAGGGCAAGCTGCTGTTGATCGGCCCGGCCGGTTCGGGCAAAACCCATCTGGCCCATATCTGGGCCGCCGATCACGGGGCCACGCTGATGGAGGGGGCGGCACTGGCGCAGGCCGATATCGAGGCGCGCGCCACCGCACCTGTCGCGCTGGAACAGGCCTCCGACGTGGCCGGAGACCCGCGCGCCGAGGCTGCTTTGTTCCATCTTCACAACAGGTTAGCCGAACGCGGCCTGCCGTTCCTGATCACCGCGCGCACCCCGCCGCGCGATTGGGGGCTGCGCCTGCCCGACCTGCTCAGCCGGATGCAGGGCACCAGCCTGACCCGGATCGAGGCCCCGGACGACGCATTGCTGAGCGCGGTTCTGGTCAAGCAATTCGCCGACCGGCAGTTGACCGTGCCCCCCGCGCTGATCGACTGGCTGATGCTGCGGATGGATCGCAGCCTCGCCGCCGCCCGCGATCTGGTGGCGCGGCTGGATA
>CALKAA010000026.1 GCA_937983495.1 uncultured Gemmobacter sp.
TTGGTCAGTGACTGGAGTTCAGACGTGTGCTCTTCCGATCTGCAATCTGGAAAGCTGGCTGTTTTTCGACCGTGACAACCCGGCCTCCGTCGCCAATTGCATCACCGCCGCGCGGGAAAATGGCCGCATCGTGCGCACGGCGCTGACCAGCCAGGTCTGGGATGCCCTGAACACCGCCTTTCAGGAACTGCGCCAGTTGGAGCGCACCCCGCGTTCGGAACTGGAACTCAGCCGGTTGACCGATTGGGTCATGCGCCATTCCGCCATGGTGCGGGGCGCGATCGACGCCACGCTTTTGCGCAATGATGGCTATAACTTCCTGAATATCGGCTATTATCTGGAACGCGGCGACAACACCGCCCGCCTGCTCGACGTGAAATATTACGTCCTGCTGCCCAGTCTCGATTTCGTGGGCTCGGGCCTTGATAACTACCAATGGACCACGCTGTTGCGCGCCATGGGGGCGCATCGCGCCTTCCATTGGGCCTATGGCGGCGAGGTGACGGCGGCCAAGATCGCCGATTTCCTGATCCTGAACCCGCAAAGCCCGCGCTCGCTCATCACCTGCGTGGCGGGGATGAACAACCATCTGGCGCGGCTGGCCAAGGCCTATGGGCGCGGCACCCGCGCGCAAGGCAAGGCCGCCGCCATGCTGGCCGAGCTGGAAACTACCACCACCGAAGCGATTTTCGACGAAGGGCTGCACGAGTTTCTCAGCCGCTTCATCCATGAAAGCGCGGTGCTGGGCACCCTGATGCATGAATGCTATCTGAGCGGGGATGTGCGCTGATGCGGTTGATCGTCGATCATGTGACCCGATATGTCTATGACCAGCCGGTGCGCGGCGTGGTGCAAAGCCACCGCCTCACGCCGTCGGCCTGCGAAAGCCAGACTGTGCTGGATTGGAAAATCACCGTCTCTGACGGGATCGCAGGCGGTGTGTTCCGCGACGGGGCCGGGGACCGGCTGCAAAGCTGGTCGGTGCAAGGCCCGGTAGCCGAGATCACCGTGCATGTGCAGGGAATCGTGGAAACCAGCGACACGGCGGGCATCCTGAAAGGCCACCGCGAGACAGTGCGCCCCGAAGTTTACTTGCGCGAAACCGCCGCCACCTGGGCCGACCCGGCTCTGGTGGCGCTCTCGCGCGCGGCGGAGGAGGCCGAAAACCCGCTCGACGCGGCGCATCGTCTGGCCGCCGCTGTGGCCGAGGCCATCGCCTATGAACCGGGTGTGACCGAGGCCCATACCACCGCCGCCGAGGCGCTGGCTCAAGGCGCAGGGGTTTGCCAGGATCATGCACAGGCGTTGATTGCCGTGGCGCGGGCGCAAGGCATTCCGGCGCGCTATGTCTCCGGCTATCTGGCCCCCGATGCCGAGGGCAAGGCCCATGACGCCGCCCATGCCTGGGCGGAACTGCATGTGCCGGGCTTTGGCTGGATCGGCTTTGACCCGGCGAATCGCTGCTGCCCGGATGCGCGCTATATCCGGCTGGGCTCGGGCCTCGATGCGCAGGATGCAGCGCCCATTCGCGGCATCGCGCGCGGGCCGGGGGCCGAGACGATGGATGTCACCGTGCGCGTGGCGACACAGGGCAGCCAAAGCCAAAGCCAGCAATGACCCCGCGCCTTGCACCGGCCTTGGCGCAGCCTTAGTGTTGCGCCAAATCCCTGCGCTGGAACTGATCCATGACCTATTGTGTGGGCCTTCTGCTGAATGAAGGCATGGTGCTGCTGTCTGATACCCGAACCAATGCGGGGCTCGACAATATCTCGACCTATCGCAAGATGTTCACCTTTGAAGACCCGGGCGAGCGTGTCATCGCCATCATGACGGCGGGCAGCCTGAGCGTGACGCAAACCACCATTGCCCGCCTGCGCGAGGCGATGGAGGAAGACAGCGCTACCTCGGAAACCTCGATCATGCTGGCACCGACCATGCTCAAGGTGGCCGAGATCGTGGGCAATATGCTCTCTACCGTCCGGGCCGAGATCGGCGAGAAGATGGCCACCATGAAGCAAAGCGCCAGCGCCTCGATGATCGTGGCGGGCCAGCGGAAGGGTGGGGCGATGCGGCTGTTCCTCATCTACCCCGAGGGGAACTTCATCGAGGCGACGGAAGACACG
Organism: uncultured Gemmobacter sp.; assembly: GCA_937983495.1. Taxonomy (GTDB): domain Bacteria; phylum Pseudomonadota; class Alphaproteobacteria; order Rhodobacterales; family Rhodobacteraceae; genus Gemmobacter. The sequence continues at coordinate 2,124 of CALKAA010000026.1, forward strand.
CCCTTCCTGCAAATCGGCGAACACAAATACGGCAAGCCGATCCTCGACCGCGTGGTGCGCCCGGAGACCAGCCTGGCCGATGCGCAAAAGGCGGTGCTGCTGAGCATGGACAGCACGCTACGCTCCAACCTCTCGGTTGGCATGCCGCTGGATCTGGTGGTGATTGGCGCGGATGATTGCAAGATCACCTTGCGCCGCCGGATCGAGGCGGGCGACCCGCAATTCCGCGCCATGTCCGAGGCCTGGTCGGCAGCGCTGCGCGACGGTTTTACCCAGATCGCCCTGTAAGAAGGGTCGGGGCCTCGCGGCCCCGATGCCTCCGGCGGGGATATTTGGATCAGGTTGAAGGTGGATTGCGCTTCAACCTGATCCAAATATCCATTTCCCCCGCTCTCCGCTGCGAAGCCCTTGCCGGAAATGCAAAAAGCCGCCCCGAGGGGCGGCCTTTGTCTTCTATGCAGCCCGATCAGGCGGCGCGCGAGGTCAGCACCGAATCGACGGTTTTCTGGGCCTGCGCCTCATCCGCGCCCGAAACGGCGGCGACTTCGCGGGTCAGGCGTTCCAGCGCGGCCTCGTAAAGCTGACGCTCGGAATAGCTTTGCTCGCGCTGGTCATCGCTGCGGTGCAGGTCGCGCACCACTTCGGCGATCGACAGCAGGTCGCCCGAATTGATCTTTTGTTCATATTCCTGCGCGCGGCGCGACCACATGGCGCGTTTCACCCGCGCCTTGCCCTTCAGCGTGTCCAGCGCCTTGTTCACCACATCCGGGGTGGACAGCTGGCGCATGCCGATTTCCGTCGCCTTATGCGTCGGCACCCGCAGGGTCATCTTGTCCTTTTCAAAGTGCAGCACAAAGAGTTCCAGTTTGAACCCTGCGATTTCCTGCTCCTCGATGGAGATGATCTTGCCCACACCATGGGCCGGGTAGACGACGAATTCATTGGGGCGGAATTCGGGCTTCTTGGTCTTGGTCATTCCAGCGGCTTCCTCATGCGCAGGGCCTGCCTTGCCACAAAGACATCGCGCCCGAGGCCATAGGCTTCGGCTGCGTTCAGGGCTTTGTCACAAGAAAAACCGTCCCGGGCGAGCAGCGCCGAGGCGGCGGTCAGGCGTCCATGCTGTGTTTATGACGCCTGTATAACATGGAATCGCACTGATTCCAACTGTGGCGATGGCTGCAAGACGCCACAGCCCATGCAGTTTCTGCATATTGGCGCAGCGTTTGCCGCAAATCTGCCGCTGAAAGAGCCGAATCGGCCTTAGCTGCCCTCGCCCGGATTGGGCGAGAAATACTTGGTCAGCTTGTCTTTCTCGCCGTCACGCTCTTTATAGCCGGGCAGCGGATCGCGCTTTTGCGTGATGACGGGCCACAGCTCGGCATATTTGCGGTTGAACTCGACCCATTTGTCCATATCCGGCTCGGTGTCCGGCCGGATGGCATCGGCGGGGCATTCCGGTTCGCAGACGCCGCAGTCGATGCATTCATCGGGGTGGATCACCAGGGTGTTCTCGCCCTCGTAAAAACAGTCCACCGGGCAAACCTCGACGCAGTCGGTGTATTTGCAGGCGATGCAGTTGTCGGTCACCACATAGGTCATGGCAGGGCCCCGGTTTCTTTCGTGTTGGCGTCTAGCTAGCTCAGGCGGTGCGGGCATTCAAGCGTGAAGCGGCGTGGCGCGGTGTCGCCAGTGGCTGAGAGTCCGATCTCCACCGCGCCGCAGGAATATCGTTCTGTCAGCCCGTCTTTCCGGGAGGGATCTGTTCCATTTCGTCGCTGTCATCCAGATCCGAAACTGGGGGCGGGTCAAGGTCGTGATAAAGGCCGCGTGCCTCGGGGGCGGGGCCGCGGCGATTGCCGGGGGCCAGAACGCGGATCAGCCGGATGCGCCCGCCTTGCGGAAAGGTCAGCGTATCGCCCGCGCCAACCTGATGGCCGGGCTTCTGGCAGCGCTGGCCGTTCAGCCGCAGATGGCCTTCGGCGATCATCTCGCAGGCCAGCGGGCGCGATTTGAAGAACCGCGCCTGCCAGAGCCATTTGTCCAGCCGGATGGTGGGCCGTGGTGAAGCCACAGCCCGACCGGTGGGATCTGACCGATGCTGCTCGGGGCGATACTTGGCCAATCAGACCTTGCCCTTGAGCGCGAGCAGGGCCGCGAACGGGTTGTCGGGGTCGAT
>CALKAA010000027.1 GCA_937983495.1 uncultured Gemmobacter sp.
GATTGGTCAGTGACTGGAGTTCAGACGTGTGCTCTTCCGATCTGCAACGCCAAGCCGCGCAAGCCCGCTAATCTGACTGCAACGAAGGAGATGCCGATGCCGCTTGCCATGAACCGTGAAGTCTTCATCACCTGCGCCGTGACCGGCTCGGGCGGGACGCAGGACAAAAGCCCCCATGTGCCGCGCAGCCCGGCGCAGATTGCCGAAAGCGCGATTGCGGCGGCCAAGGCGGGCGCGGCGGTGGTGCATTGCCATGTGCGCGACCCCGAAACCGGCAAGCCCGCGCGCGACCCTGCGCTGTATCGCGAACTGACCGAGCGCATTCGCGATTCGGCGGTGGATGTGGTGCTGAACCTGACCGCAGGCATGGGCGGCGATCTGCTGTTTGATGGCACCGAAACCATGAACCGCATGTCGCCGCGCAGCGATATGGCGGGTGCGGCGGAGCGGGTGGCGCATGTGGTGGAATGCCGCCCCGAAATCTGCACGCTGGATTGCGGCACCATGAACTTTGCCGAGGCCGATTATGTGATGGTGAACACGCCCGGCATGTTGCGCGACATGGCGGCGCGCATGGTTGCGGCGGGCACCCGCATCGAGATCGAGGCTTTTGACACCGGCCATCTGTGGTTTGCCAAGCAATTGGCGACCGAAGGGATTATTCCCGATCCGGTGCTGGTGCAGCTGTGCATGGGCGTGCCGTGGGGCGCGCCGGATGACCTGAACACCTTCATGGCGATGGTGAACAATGTGCCAAGCCATTGGCATTGGAGCGCGTTTTCGATTGGCCGCCACCAGATGCCCTATGTGGCGGCCTCTGTGCTGGCGGGTGGCAATGTGCGGGTGGGGCTGGAGGACAACCTGTGGCTCGACAAGGGCGTGCTGGCGACCAATGCGCAGCTGGTGGAGCGTGCGGTGTCGATCATCTCCAATCTGGGCGCGCGGGTGCTGACCCCCGCCGAAGTGCGGGCCAAGCTGAAGCTGGAAAAACGCGCGCCGCTGGCGAAGTGAGGCTGAGATTAGAGGCTGGGCATGAAACTTGGTTTGCCTGATCCCATCACTGTCGTGATGGTCGCTGTATCGGCGGCAAGCTATGTTTGGGTCGTTTTGCGACCGGACTGGCGTTGGTGGGGAGGCAGTGCTGCGCTTGTCGCTGTCATTGCCGCTATTCTGGCGTTCTGTGCAGCAAAACTGAATGCTCAGTCCTTTATGGGCGGGAGCGTCCACGCTGCTGGCGCGATCATGCTGATGATTGGTCTGGGATTTGGCTCCGCCATGCAGGCCGTTGGTCTTGTCTGGTCCGGCTATCGCACTTTGGCGATCCGAGGTTGGGGCCTTGTTGGAATGGTGGCGGCCATCACGGCCTTCACCGTCGTGCTGGAATAGATAGAAGGAAGATGGCATGGTTCGCAAGGCGGCGATTATTGGCGGTGGCGTCATCGGCGGCGGTTGGGCGGCGCGGTTCTTGCTGAATGGCTGGGATGTGGCGGTGTTTGACCCCGACCCGCAGGCCGAGCGCAAGATTGGCGAGGTGCTGGCCAATGCGCGCGCGGCGCTTCCGGCGCTGTCGGATGTGCCGATGCCCGCCGAGGGGCGGCTGTCTTTCGCGGGCACCATCACCGAGGCGGTGGAGGGCGCGCAGTACATTCAGGAAAGCGTCAGCGAGCGGCTGGAGCTGAAGCATCGGGTCTTTGCGCAGATCCAGCAAGTGGCACCGGGCGTGTTGATCGGGTCTTCGACCAGCGGTTTCAAACCGTCGCAATTGCAGGAAAATGCCGCCGATCCCGGCAGTATTTTCGTGGCACATCCGTTCAACCCGGTCTATCTGCTGCCCTTGGCCGAAGTGGTGCCCAGCCCGGCCAATCCGCCGCAAGCCATTGAGCAGGCAAAGGAAATCCTGCGCGAAATCGGCATGTTCCCGCTGCATATCCGAAAGGAGATCGACGCCCATATCGCGGATCGCTTTCTGGAAGCGGTCTGGCGCGAGGCGCTGTGGCTGGTGAAGGATGGCATCGCCACCACCGAGGAGATTGACGAGGCGATCCGCATGGGCTTTGGCCTGCGTTGGGGCCAGATGGGCCTGTTTGAGACCTACCGCGTGGCGGGCGGCGAGGCGGGCATGAAGCATTTCATGGCGCAATTCGGCCCCTGCCTGCAATGGCCCTGGACCAGGCTGACCGATGTGCCGGAGTTCAACGATGAGCTGGTCGATCTGATCGCGGGCCAGTCTGATGCGCAATCGGGGCACCATACGATCCGCGAGCTGGAGCGGATCAGGGACAGCAACCTGATCGGCTTCATGCGGGCCTTGAAGGATCGCAACTGGGGCGCGGGCAAAGTGCTGCGTGAGCATGACGAACGCCGCCGCGCGGCCTTCCATGACGGCGCGGCGACTGGTGCGCCGCTGGTCATGGCGCAGATGCAGGTGCTGCCCGGCTGGATCGACTATAACGGCCATATGACCGAAAGCCGCTATCTGTTTGCGGCCTCGGAAACCTCGGATGCGTTTCTGCGGCTGATCGGCTCGGACATGGAGTATGTCGCCAGCGGGTTCAGCTATTACACGGCGGAAAGCCATATCCTGCATTTGGGCGAGGCCAAGCTGGGCGACCGGCTGACCGGCACGCTGCAAGTGCTGGCGGCGGATGAAAAGCGGCTGCACATCTTCATTCGGATCATGAAGGGCGAGGCGGCGGTGGCCACCATCGAACAGATGCTTTTGCATGTGGATATGAAGGCCGGGCGCACGGTGGCGGCGGGGCCGCATGTGCTGGATCGGCTGATGCCGATTGCGCGGGCGCATCAGGCCCTGCCGCGCCCCGAGGCCGCCGGACGTTTCACCGGCCAGCGGAAAGGGTAAGCCCATGTTCTTTGGCATGACAGACGAGCAGAAGATGATCGTGGAGACCACGCGGGCCTTTGTGGAGGCGGAGCTGTATCCGCATGAGGCCGAGGTGGAGCGCACCGGCCATCTGCGCCCCGAGCTGATCCGCGAGATTCAGCAAAAGGCAATGGCGGCGGGGCTTTACGCGGCGAATATGCCCGAGGAGGTGGGCGGCGCGGGCCTCGATACGCTGTCATGGCTGCTTTATGAGCGCGAGCTGGGCCGGGCGAATTATGCGCTGCACTGGACCTGCGTGGCGCGTCCCTCCAACATCCTGCTCGCGGGCACGGCGGAGCAACGCGAGAAATACCTCTTTCCCTGCATCCGCGGCGAGAAATGGGATTGCCTGGCAATGACCGAACCCGGCGCCGGGTCGGATCTGCGCGGTATGACGGCCAGTGCGCGGCGCGAGGGCGGCGATTGGGTGCTGAACGGCACCAAGCATTTCATCTCTCACGCCGATCTGGCCGATTTCGCCATCGTCTTCATGGCCAGCGGCGAGGAAGACACGCCGCGCGGCAAGAAAAAGCGGATCACGGCGTTTTTTGTCGATAAGGGCACGCCGGGTTTCTCGGTGCGCGAGGGTTATCGCAATGTCAGCCATCGCGGCTACACCAATTGCGTGCTGGAATTCGACAATTGCCGCCTGCCCGACAGTGCCGTGCTGGGCGAGGTGCATAAGGGGTTTGAGGTGGCGAATACCTGGCTGGGCGCGACCCGGCTGCAAGTTGCCTCCACCTGCCTCGGTCGCGCCGACCGGGCCTTGCAGCATGCGATCACTTATGCGGCGGAGCGCAAGCAGTTCGGCCAGCAGATCGGCAAGTTTCAGGGGGTCAGCTTCAAGCTGGCCGATATGGCGATGGAGCTGAAGGCGGCGGAACTGCTGACCTGGGAAGCGGGCTGGAAGTTCGATCAAGGCACGGTGACCGAGGCCGATATGAGCATGGCCAAGCTGAAGGCGACCGAGGTGCTGGCCATGGTGGCAGATGAGGCGATCCAGATTCATGGTGGCATGGGGCTGATGGACGATCTGCCGCTGGAACGCATCTGGCGTGATGCGCGGGTGGAGCGGATCTGGGAGGGCACCTCGGAGATTCAGCGCCACATCATCTCGCGCGAGCTTCTGCGCGCGGTTGGTGGCTGACCCGTTACTAGGGGGGCTGTCTGCCCCCCACGGCCCTGTCGGGCAGATCGGAAGAGCACACGTCTG
>CALKAA010000028.1 GCA_937983495.1 uncultured Gemmobacter sp.
GCCGATCCTTGGCGCGAAAAGCCAAGGGTCATTTTGCATTTATGTCGGGTGCTGGAAAAACACATAGGGTTGATGCGAACACTCCAATGCCCCGCTACATGCCGATCAGGGCTTGAGGTAGATCCGCGCCGCCTCGGACCAAGCCTCATAGCGAGAGAGGCCCATCGCCATCAGCGATGCAATTTCAGCTTCCGCCATCTGGGCACGCGCGGCGGCGTCTTCCTTCAATTGCGCCTGACGGCGTTTGCGCTCCGCTTTGGGCAGGGCATTGGTCAAGGCTGACAGGATCATGGCCTCAATTTCTATGGGGTTCATCAGGTATCCTCTCTGAAAATCCGAGTGATCGACTTTCCGCTGTCGCGGCTTTGTCTCAATCGAGGTTACTGGCGGCAGAGATAGGCGAAGAAATTGGTGAATGCGGGGTTGGGTGCGGGCATCGGGATGATGCGGTCTGCCACTGGCACATCCTCGGGCATGTCGATGACACGCGATGACCAGCTGACACTGGTCGTGCCATCGAAGATATACAGGTACCCTTCTGCACATATCGCGCCCATTTCCAAGGTCATGCCGCCCGTGCCTTGCGCGCCCATGACGGCAAAGCGCATGCGCGCAACCGGCATGTCACCGCGGCGATGAACGGAGTCGAGGTCGATTTCGCTGTTCATATCCCCGCCCAATGACACCCAGTTTTGCCCGAACAGAGGCGTGCCGAGCACCAGAAGGCCCGCGGTCCAAAGTGCAGTTCTCATCATGAGCCTCCGTCCGGCGTTTAAAGCTGGATGCCGTGACGCGCGGCGACTTGGGTCACGCACAGCAGCATCGGCTCCGGCAGGCCCGTGAAAATCGTGCATTTATGGTTCAGCTCTTGGCGGAACGCCTCATAGGCTTCGCGGCTGATGCCATGCTCATCGGCCATCTGCTGCGCGCGCTGTTCGCGCACCACATAATCCAAGCCGGTGAGACGATAGGCCTCCAGCTCTTGCCGCGTCAGAATACGCATCTCTGCGGGATCAGTGCTGAACATGTCTTCCACCAAGCGGGTGGGAATATTCATCTCGGTCAGGTAGGCCTCGGCATCGGCCTTCACCGCCTGCAATCCCGTCTGCACATCGTCGGAAGATATCGCCGAAAAGTAGGGCCGGTGGATGCCCACATTCCCCTTCACCACTTTGTCGATCCCGGCTGCCAGCACAAAAACACAGGCGCTGTCGCATTGACCATCCGGGAGGACCAAACTGTCAAACCGATGGCTGCGCATGAGGCGACCGATCGCGAAGGCGGCGTCCAGATCGCCACCGAACGAGTCGAGCTGCATTTGCCGCATGTTTGCCAGGCTGGCTTGCGCCAACTGCGCGCTGAGTGCCTCTGCGTCGGCTGCCGTAATCTCCCCAGTCAGGCGCGCGGCGAACATAGCGCCATAGGGGCCGCCTTCCGCCGAAGCAAATCTGATTTCTGCGCGCGCAGGCACGGTGCTTGTGAGGCAAAGCGCAAGCAGTGTGGGGATCATGTGCCGAGGGCGGAAAGGTGCCATGTGGAATGCCTGCAATCAGTTATGCGGAAAGATGGCGTCATCAGAAATGACGTGCTGCGCATGAATACATATTATAGTTGATAATTCCAGCCCCCGCGAAGGGCGATGGTGCCGCGCATGGATATGCGCAAACTCGTCGGTCGAAACTTCTCACGCTTGCGGCGTGCCAAGGGTCTCACACAGGAAGAAGTTGAGGCGCGGTCTGGCTTCAGCCAGCAATATCTGAGCGGTCTGGAAAGAGGTCAGCGCAACCCGACCATCATCACCCTCTACGAACTCGCGCAGGCCATCGG
>CALKAA010000029.1 GCA_937983495.1 uncultured Gemmobacter sp.
GGAACTGTCGGGCGGGCAACAGCAGCGGGTGGCGGTGGCGCGGGCCATCGTGCTGGAGCCGGAGGTGCTGTTGCTGGATGAGCCGCTGTCGAACCTCGATGCCAAGCTGCGCCGCCATGTGCGCGAGGAAATTCGCCAGATCCAGCAAAGGCTGGGCCTGACGGCGGTCTATGTCACCCATGATCAGGAAGAGGCGATGGCGGTCTCGGACCGGATCATCGTGATGAAAAACGCCGAGATCGCGCAGGCGGGCACGCCGCGCGATCTGTATGAGCGCCCGGCCTCCAGCTTTATCGCGGATTTCATCGGCGATGCGAACCTCTTGCCGGTGGAGGTGACGGCGAGCGGGGCGGAAACCCGCATTCGCCTGCTGGATCAGGAGCATAGCCTGCCGCTGGCCAGCGATCTGAAAGGGGCGGCCAAGCTGGTGCTGCGCCCGCATCAGGTGCGGCTTTCGGCCCGCGCGACCCCCAGCAGCCTGCCCGCCGAGGTGACCTATGCCGCCTATCTGGGCAACAGCATTCAATACACGCTGACCAGTGCGGCAGGCGAGATTTTCGCCATCCTGCCGCCCTCGGGCCAGCCCTTCGTGAAGGGGCAAAGCGTGCATGTGAGCTGGGCCCCGGAAGACCTGCGGCTGGTGGCGGCCTGATCTGGGGCGCGCTTTGCGGGGTGAAGCGGAATGGGACAAGTGGCAGGCCGGTGGCCTTGCTCTGTTCCATTCCGCCCCGCCCAGGTCTGCGAAGACCTATTCTGATCTGGTTCTCAATCCCGCATGTCTTTCAGCGTGCGCCAGTCGATAAAATCTTGCGGCATCAGCCTTTGTTCAAATGTCAGATCTGCCGCCAAACGGCGCTGCGTCCCTGGAGGAATGATGAATTTGGCTTGGTCAATCCAGCCCAAGACCGCCTTGAGCTTCCCCGAAGTTCTGGACTCATCGGTCATCTCCAACGTCACCGAAGTCAGCGCCACACCAGGCCCGAAACTGGCGGCGAGGTTCAACGGATCGACCTGACGCACTGTTGTGGGGTCGGTCACATCGTCAAAAGTCACCATGAAGGGGTAGTTTTTGGGCGATAATTTCCGACTGTCGCGCAAGGTCTCCACGCGGTTGGCCACATCAACCGGGGCTTCGTCAGGGAAAAAGACCCGGAACGGGTATGGCATCCCGTTCAGCAAAGCAAACAGGTATCTGCCAGGTGCCACCTCGACCACCACCGCCTCGCCCTGCAAGGAAATGAAAGCGCCACGCGCCTCAGGTGGCAGCAGCGCAGAATCGGCCACACGCATCTGCCCCGCAAGCACGCTTTCCCCACTCCGCTGTCCCATCGGCGTTTCGACCGTGACGATCAGCTTTTGCTGCCACTCATATTCCCTGGTGCATCCTGCGAGCAGGAGCAGCGGCAGAAGGACAAGCACAAGAAGACGGGTCATGCGCAGCCCTCGCCCGAAACACGCAGGCGGATCAAGCCGGGGGTGGAGTGCTTCGGTTGCTTATCCGTCATCATGCCTCAACCCTCGTGAATGCGACCAAAACAAAACGCGACCAGAACAACATGCTTGAAACGCGGGGCATCCGCAATGCGGCGC
>CALKAA010000030.1 GCA_937983495.1 uncultured Gemmobacter sp.
GCAGATAGCTGACCCCGTTGTCATCGGGTTCGGGCATCTGGCCTGCGCGCATGTTGACTTGCAGCGAGGGGATGATGAGGCGCGGCATATCGAGCGTGGCATCGCGGGCCTGCCGCATGGCGACGAATTCTTCGCGCGAGCGCCCGGCCCCGACATGCACGTTCAGCGCCTTTTGCTCCCCCACTGTGGTCTCCCAGGCGTAATGATCGCGGCCCGGGGCCTTGTAATCATGGCCCACGAAAATGCGCGTCTCATCAGGCAGCGACAGGATTTTCTGCACCGAGTCGAACATCGTGTCCGCCGAGCCGCCGGGGAAATCGCAGCGCGCCGTGCCGAAATCGGGCATGAACAGGGTATCGCCCACAAAGGCCGCATTGCCGATGACATAGGTCAGGCAGGCAGGCGTATGGCCGGGCGTATGCAGCACGCGCCCCTCCAGCCCGCCAATGGTGAAGCGGTCGCCCTCGTGGAACAGTTGGTCGAATTGCGAGCCGTCACGCTGAAACCGCGTGCCTTCGTTGAAGATCTTGCCGAAGGTGTTCTGCACCACCGTAATGCGCTCGCCGATGCCGATCTTGCCGCCCAGACGTTCCTGGATCAGCGGGGCCGCCGAAAGGTGGTCGGCATGGACATGGGTTTCCAGGATCCATTGCAGATCAAGACCTTCCTGGGTGATATAATCCATCACCGCTTCGGCCGAGCGGGTATCGGTCCGGCCCGAGGCATAGTCGAAATCCAGCACGGAATCGATCACGGCACAGGCGGTGCTGGCCGGGTCGCGCAGCACATAGGTGATGGTGTTGGTGGCCTCGTCAAAGAAGGCCTGAACCTTGGGGGGGAGGGGCGTGTCGGTCATGATGCTCTCCTGCGATCTTGTGGCATCATATAGCGTGGAAAATACATATTGCAAGTGTTGAATATGTTTCGCGCCGGATCAGGGCCCGGATCAGGGCCCGGGTCTGGCTTGACCTGTATCAAGGCCGGGCACGGCATTTCTGCGTAAGGATCAGCCTGCGAACACGGAGGGATCAAGCATGACAGACACCGCAGCGATGAAAACCCTGCTGGAGGACCGCAAGGCCGAGCTTTTGGCCCGTCTGACCGAGATCGAGGCCGAGCTGGAAAGCCACGAGGCGAAGGATTGGGAAGAACAGGCGGTGGAGCGCGAAGGCGATGAGGTGCTGGAGGGCATGGGCGTTTCAGGCCAGCAGGAATTGCGCATGATCGACGCCGCGCTTGGGCGGATCGCTTCGGGCGATTACGGGTTTTGCGCCAAATGCGGGGCGGAGATCGCGCCGGAGCGGTTGGCGGCGGTGCCCTATACGCCATTCTGCCGCGCCTGCGCGCAGTAATTCGGGGGGAAGACGATGGCCAGCAATGGAGTTGCCGCGCTGAACGCGCTTTTGCAGGAGATGCAGGCTCTGATGGGCATTCTGCCGGTGGCGATGGTGCCCGTGGCACCCCGTATGTCGATGCCAGAGCCAGGGCGCCCCGCGCATGAGGTTGCGGCGGAAATGGATGCCAGGACCGAGGCGGGTTTCGACAATATGCCAGTCTGAATGCCAGTCTGAATGCCGGTCTGAATGTCGATCCGAGCCGCGATTTCTGCGGGTCTCTGGCGGAAAGACCTGTAAAATCAGCAGGAAACCACGGCGCGGGATTGCAAACCGCGCCGTTTGGCTTCTTACTGCCCGAAAAGGCTTTGGCCAGAAAAGGCTTTTTGGGGGGTGCGATGGCGGATGAGGCGGCAAAGGCAGCGGCGCAGGTGCATCGCAAGGACCGGGCCGAGGACCGGGGCAAGGGCCGGGATGGTCTGGCCTGGCTGGAGCTGGATGCGCCACCGTTGAACCTGCTGTCCTGGGCGCTGCGCTCCGCGCTGTGGCAGGCGGTGGAGGCGGCAGAGGCCGATCCTGCGGTGCGCGGGCTGGTGATCTCGGCCGCCGGGCGCAGTTTTCCCGCCGGGTCCGACATCGCAGAGCTTGATCAGCCGCCCCTGGCCCCCAGCCTGTCCGACCTGTGCGACCGGATCGAGGCTTGCACCAAGCCGGTGGTGGCAGCGCTGCATGGCACGGCGCTTGGCGGCGGGCTGGAACTGGCGCTGGCGGCGCATGGCAGGGTGGCGCTGGCGCAGGCAC
>CALKAA010000031.1 GCA_937983495.1 uncultured Gemmobacter sp.
GATTGGTCAGTGACTGGAGTTCAGACGTGTGCTCATCCGATCTGGTGTCGCCCGCGCCCACGGTATCGGCCACGGTGACCTTGGTGGCCGCCACGAAACGGTCCTGCGTCGCGGTCACCGCCCGCGCGCCCGCAGCACCTTCGGTGATGAACACCACCTTCGGCCCCTTGGCGAGGATGTCGCGCGCCAAGGCCGACAGATCGCCCTCACCCATCAGCCAGTGCAGGTCTTCATCCGACAGCTTCACCAGATCGGCGCGGGCGATCATCCGCTCGATCCGGGCGCGGTATTCCGCCTCTTTGCCCGCGATGAAGCCGGGGCGGATATTCGGGTCGATCATGGTCACGCGGGCAGGGGCCTCGCGCGCCTGCAACGCCTCATAGGTGCTGGCGGCGGGATCGTTCACCAGGCTGATGCCACCGAAGAACAGCGCCTCCACCGCAGCGGGCAGGGCGGGCAGTTGATCCACCGACAACATGCGCCCCGCCGTGCCCTCATCATAGAAGGCATAGGTGGCCTGTCCGTTCACCAGCTTCACAAACGCCACCGTCGTAGGCCGGGCCGAGCGTGCCATCAGGCTGGTATCGACCTTGGAGGCCTCCAGCGTCTCGGCCAGAATCTCGCCCAGCATATCGGTCGAGACGCCCGAGAAGAACGCCGACGGGGCACCGAGACGCCCCAGAGCAATGGCGGTATTGAACACCGCCCCGCCCGCATAGGGGGCAAAACAGGCTTCGCCAGCGGTGCTTTCCCGCGGCAGCATGTCGATCAACGCCTCGCCACAGCTCAGAATCATGGCACCCTCCCAAATCGTTTTGGCGCTTATAGCCGAACCGGGCCTGTTAGCGCAAACATCACCCATTCAACCTGATAAAAATATCCCCGGGGGTGCGGGGGCAGGCAGCCCCCGCGCTCAAGGCTTACCCGGCGAAATACGGGGCCAGATTGGTGCGCACACGGTCCAGCACCGTCTCGCCTGACAGGTCCGGCACAAAGGCCTCGCCGGTGATCGCCTCATAGGCCTGAATATAGACGGCACTGGTCTGTTCGATCATCTCGGCGGGGATTTCGGGGATCGGGTCGTGATAGGGGTCGCAGCGCGCCCCGACCCAGGCCCGGATCACGTCCTTGTCAAAGCTGGGCGGGCGGCTGCCTGCGGCCAGCGCGGCCTCATAGCCATCGGCCAGCCAGTAGCGGCTGGAATCGGGGGTGTGGATCTCGTCGGCGATCAGGATATTGCCCTCCAGATCCACGCCGAATTCGTATTTGGTATCCACAAGGATCAGGCCGCGCTCCGCCGCCATCTGCTGCCCGCGCGCAAACAGCGCCAGCGCCTTGGCGGATACTTCGTCCCATTGGGCCTGGCTCAGCAGGCCCTGGTCCACGATTTCGGCCGCCGTCAGCGGCTCGTCATGGCCGCCGTCAAAGGCCTTGGAAGTGGGGGTGATGATGGCTTGCGGCAGCGCCTCATTGTCGCGCAAGCCTTCGGGCAGGGTATGGCCATACATCGCGCGTTGGCCCTGCTTATACAGCGTCAGCACCGAGGTGCCGGTGGTGCCTGCCAGATAGCCGCGCACCACGATCTCCACCGGCAGGATGGTCAGGCGCTTGCCCACCACCACATTGGCATCCGGATAGGCCAGCACATGGTTGCCGCAAATATCCCTCGTCCGGTCAAACCACCAGCGCGCCAGTTGCGTCAGCACCTGCCCCTTGTGCGGAATCGCGGCCAGAATGCGGTCAAAGGCCGAGATGCGGTCCGATGAGATCAGGATGCGCCGCCCTTCCGGCACCTCTGCCGTTGCGGGCAGATCATAGCAATCGCGCACCTTGCCGAAATAGGGGTTGGGCAGTTCCGGGATACGGGCTTCGGGCAGAACGCGCATCGGGGCCTCCGGGGCATCAAGCAGACAGGTTTGCCTCGCCTATCGCGCAGGGCGGGGGGGCTGTCAATGAAGGATGCCACCCGTGAGGGAAAGGTCCGTGCCCTGTTGACCTCTGCCCCGCGCGGCCCTATGGCAGCGGGGCGCGGATGGCTGGATGACCGCGTGCGCCGCAAGGCGTGCGAGGAAAGTCCGGACTCCATGAAGAAAGGGTGCCGGGTAACGCCCGGCGGGGGTAACCCCAGGGAAAGCGCCACAGAAAACAGACCGCCCCGATTGCAGCTTGCTGCGGATGGGGTAAGGGTGAAACGGTGGGGTAAGAGCCCACCGCGGACCGGGCAACCGGGACGGCACGGCAAGCCCCACCCGGAGCAATGCCGAATAGGGGCCTCGCGCGGAAAGGTCCG
>CALKAA010000032.1 GCA_937983495.1 uncultured Gemmobacter sp.
GTGGTGGAGCCGGTTGCCGGCCTGTGCGCGGCTTTTGACGCCGGCCATGCCCGCTTCCGCGCGGCGCAGGGGGCGATTGCCGCGCTGCGCTGAAAAATCGCATCGGCTAACGGATTGGAAAGATTCGGCCCCTAGTCTCCGGGAAAGACCTCTCGGAGAATCCGACATATGCTTTCCTCTCTGCTGCGCCTCGCGCTGCTGCCTTTCCTTTGCAGCCCCGCTTTTGCCAGCCCTGCGGCCCTGTGCGATCAGGCCGCACAGATCGCCGCGCAGCAGACCGGGGTGCCGCTGGTGGTGATGCAGGCGCTGACCCGCGCCGAAACCGGGCGAGGGGGCGGCGCGCAGTTGGAGCCGTGGCCCTGGGCGGTCAATCAGGCCGGGCAAAGCCATTGGTTCGACAGTGCCGCCGAAGCGGAGCAATTCGTCGAGGCGCAGTTGCAATTTGGCTATAGCAACCTGGATGTCGGCTGCTTTCAACTCAATCACCGATGGCACAGCCAGGGGTTTCTCTCGCTGGCCGCGATGTTCCAGCCGCAAGAAAACGCGCTTTATGCCGCGCAGTATATCGCCGAGAAATATCAGGAAACCGGCGATTGGGTGCTGGCGGCCGGTGCCTATCATTCCGGCACGGCGACGCATGCGGAGCGTTATTCGGCGCGCTTTGAACAAATTCTGGCCGATCTGGGCGAGGGGGTGCCGGTGCCGGAGGGCGTGATCCGCCTGGCCGATCTGGCAGAGCAGCCAGCCCCCCGCGTCAATCGCTTTCCCCTGCTGATGACGGGTGGGCAGGCCGCGTCACGCGGGTCGCTGGTGCCGCAGACGGCGGGCATGGGTTCACTTTTCGCGCAGGTGCCCTGATGCCAGTGCTGTCGATCCGATCCATTTCTCAGCCCACGGTGCTGCTCGCCATCGCCCTGATGGCGGTGGTGGCCATGATGGTGCTGCCCGTGCCCGCCTGGGTGCTGGATGTCGGGCTGGCCGTCTCCTTCGCGCTGGCCATCCTGATGTTCACCGTCACCTTGTTTGTCGAACGCCCGCTGGATTTCTCGGCCTTCCCGACGATCCTGCTGGCCTCGCTGATGCTGCGGCTGTCGCTGAACGTCTCCTCCACCAAGCTGATCATCGGTCAGGGCCATACCGGCACCGATGCGGCGGGCCATGTGATCGAAGGCTTCGCCAATTTCATCATGGGCGGCAACCTGTTGCTCGGCGTAGTGATTTTCTGTGTGCTGCTGATCGTGAACTTCATGGTCATCACCAAGGGCGCGGGCCGGATGGCCGAGGTAGGCGCGCGTTTCGCGCTGGATGGCATGCCTGGCAAGCAGCTTGCGATTGATGCCGATATGGCCGCCGGTGCCATCACCCATGCCGAGGCCAAGCTGCGCCGCGAACGCGAACTGGCCGAGACGAATTTCTACGGCTCGCTCGATGGTGCCTCCAAATTTGTGAAGGGCGATGCCGTTGCGGGCCTGTTGATCACGGGCCTCAATCTGGTGATGGGTCTGATCATGGGCATCGCTGTTCATGGCATGCCAGCCGGGCAAGCCTTTGAAACCTATGCGATCCTGACTGTCGGGGATGGTCTTGTGACGCAAATTCCCGCAGTTGTGATCTCGGTCGCTTCGGCCTTGCTGTTGGCGCGCGGCGGGATGACCGGCTCTGTCGATGTCTCGTTCTTCAGGCAGTTGAGCCAGTATCCGGCGGCGGTGGGCACCGTGGCGGTGCTGCTGGCCTTGTTCGCTTTGGTGCCCGGCTTGCCGTTCATGCCTTTCATGGTAGGGGCGGCCGCCTTGGGTTGGATTGCCTGGATCGGCGCGCGTCGCCCGGCGGATGCCCCCGTTGTGCCAGAGGCGCAGCTGGAACCCACAAGTCGCAAATCCATGGGCGATGTGCTGGATTTTGATGAAATCCATATCGAATTTGCGCCAAATCTGGTGGATATGGTGCTGGACCCGGCGACGGGCCTTGATGTGCGCATCCAGAACATGCGCACGCATATTGCCGCCACCTATGGGCTGATCCTGCCCGAGATTCGCCTGACAGATGATGCGCTCTTGCCCAATGGCACCTATCGCATTCGCCTGCAGGGGGTGGAGCGGGTGCGCGACCGGCTGATCCCGGAACGGGTTCTGGTTCTGCTGAGCGATGGGGTGACCGCGCCCGAGGGGCTGGATGTGCGTGAGCCGGTCTATGGTGCCCCGGCGCGCTGGATACAGCCTGACGATCAGGAGGATGCGGCGCTGTCTGGCCTGACTGTGGTCACCGCGCCAGAGGTGCTGGCGACGCATATGCTGGAGGTGCTGAAAGCCAATCTGGCCCGCCTGCTGACGCTGAAGAACCTGCGCCTGCTGCTGGACGAATTCACCAATGTCAGCGATCCGGCGCGCGCCACGGCCAATAAACGCCTGTTGGACGAGCTGATCCCGGATCGGGTGCCGGTGGATATGCTGCTGACAGTGCTGAAGCTGCTGCTGGAGGAGCGGGTTTCCATCCGTAACCTGCCGCTCGTGCTGGAGGCAATGGCCGAGGCCCGGGGCCTGCCCTCGCCCGAGGCCGTGTGCGAGCATGTGCGGCAGCGGCTGGGCTTTCAGATCGTGGCCGATCTCAAGCGCGAGGATGGCACGATTCCCCTGCTGCAACTGGCCCCCGAATGGGAGAAAACCTTTGCCACCTATCAGGTGGAGAGCGAGAGGGGCCTGCGCGATGTTGCGCTGCCGCCCGAACAGTTCGGGCGGCTGGCCAATGCCCTGGCCGAGCGCATTCAGCGTGCTGCGGAAACCGGAACCCATGCCGCCCTGGTGACCTCGACCGCACGCCGGCGCTTCTTGCGCACCGTGCTGGGGGCCAAGGGCCTTCCGACCCCGGTCCTGTCCTATGACGAGATCGGGCTCGAAGCCAGGCCCGCCATGATCGGGGTGGTGCCCGCGTGACAGAGCTTCTGACCCGGCTCACAGATCTGGCGCAGCTCAGCGAGCCGGTGATGCTGGCCTTCCTGTTCGTGCTGATCCGGGTCGGCGCTGCGGTCAGTCTCTTGCCGGCCTTTGGCGAGCATTCCGTGCCACAACGGGTGAAGCTGGCCATTGCCATCTGCTTTACCCTGATAGTCGCGCCAGCGATTCCGCCGGTTGATCCCCGGTTTTCGGTGCTTGCGCTGATCGGTGAGGCTGCGATCGGGCTGATGCTTGGCCTTGGGGTGCGGATGTTTGTGTTTGCCTTGCAGACGGCAGGTGCCATCATCGCGCAGTCCATCTCCCTGTCACAACTCTTCGGTGTCATGGGCGAACCCCAGCCGGTGATCGGCAATTTTCTGACACTTGCCGCCTTGGCCGTTGCCGTCAGTGCCGGGCTGCATCTGCGCGCGGCCGAGCTTCTGATCCTGTCCTATGACCTGCTGCCGCCAGGGCGGGGATTGCCCGCGCCGGATCTGGCGCAATGGGGCGTTGCGCAGGTGACACGCATGTTCATGCTGGGCTTTGCGCTGTCGGCCCCCTTTGTCATCGCCTCGTTCCTCTACAATGTCGCCATTGGCATCATCAACCGGGCCATGCCGCAGTTGATGGTTTCCATGGTTGGGGCTCCGGCCATTACCCTGGGCGGCATTGCCTTGTTCGCGATCGCCTCGCCCTTGATGCTCCAGATCTGGCTTTCGGCGCTTGAAGGCTTTCTGGCAGCGCCGCTGAGAGGTGGGCCATGAAAGAGGATGACAGCGACAAGCAGCATGAGGCCAGCCAGAAAAAACTGGCGGACATGCGCAAGGAGGGGCAGATTGCCCGGTCTCAGGACATGTTTTCCGCCGCAGCCTATGGGGGCATGCTGTTGGCAATTGTCGGTCCGGGGTTCTGGGCGATGGCACAGGGCGGCGCGGCACTGACGGCGATTCTGGCGGATGCAGACGCCCATGCTTCGGCACTGACGGCAACCGGGCGTCCCCATTTCCCCTTTCTGATCTTTCCGGTTTTGCTGCCCTTTGCCATTTTCCTGCTGATCCCCGCCATCGCGGTTCTGGCGATGATCACGGTGCAGCGCGCCTGGCTGATCACACCCAAGAACCTCGCGCCCAAACTCTCGCGTATTTCGCCGGTGGCCAACGCGGCCAACAAGTTCGGTCTCAATGGGCTGTTCGAGTTTGCGAAAAGTTTCCTGAAACTCTTGCTGATCTCGGTGGTCCTGGGGGTCTTTCTGTTGCGCCACCTCGATCAGGTGATCGGCACACTGGCCTTGCAGCCGGCAGGCTCCATGGCGGTGCTGTTCCTGATGCTGCGGGACTTTCTGGTGGTTGTGGTGGCAATTGCCGTTGTGCTGGGCGGGCTGGATTACCTCTGGCAGGTCTTGCGCCACAGGCAGCGGGCGCGGATGTCGCGGCAGGAGGTGCAGGATGAACACAAGGAATCCGAGGGTGATCCACATGTGAAGTCGCAACGCAGGCAGCGTGGGCAGGATTATGCCATGAACCGGATGTTGCAGGATGTGCCGACAGCGGATGTGGTGATCGTCAACCCGACGCATTACGCGGTGGCCCTGAAATGGAATCGCCAGTCGGGCCGCGCGCCCATTTGCGTGGCCAAAGGCGTGGACGAGATCGCGGCGCGCATCCGCGAGCGGGCCAATCTGGCGGGGGTGCCGATTCACAGCGATCCGCCAACGGCGCGGGCGTTGCATGCGGCGCTGAAGATCGGGGATGAAATCGACCGCAGCCATTACAAGGCAGTCGCCGCCGCCATCCGCTTTGCCGAGGCGATGCGGCAAAAGGCACGGGAGCGCCGCAGATGACAGATCGCAAGCAGATGGGTCGCTTGGCAGAGCTTGCCGCGCTGGTGCGCGATCAGCGTCTGGAGCTTCTGCGTCAGGCGGCAGAGCGCCGCGCCACCACCGAGCGCCTGATGGCCGGGCTGGAGCAACCCGGCACCGATGCCCTGCCCGCCATGGTGGCCGCGCGGGCAGAGCTGGCCTATCAGGGATGGGCCGAACAGCGCCGGCGTGATTTGTCGCGTATCCTGGCCGCGCAGGCGGCGGAATGCGAAGCGCGCCGCGATGCGGCGCGTCTGGCCTTTGGCCGGGCAGAGGTATTGTCCAGGTTGCACAAAGGCGGAAAATAGCGGGCAATCACAGCCCTCGGGACAATGCGGGGGGCCAAAGGCCCCTTTAGCTATCCTGCCGCCCGATATCGGTGATCAGAACGTCACTGATGGTCTCCGGCATCAGCTTTTCAGCAGCTTCCTGCAACTGGACTCGCAATCTGGCAAGGGCGGTGCTTTCGGTGAACGAACCACGGAACCCGCCGGAATTGGCATGGTCAAACAGGATCTGGAGAAAGGTATCGCGCAGTTTTGGCTCCATCGCATAGATCGCATCGGCGCTGCCTGGCTTGGCCTCCAGGCTCAGAGCCATGACAATGATCGAGTCGATCTTGCCATCAGTCAGCAGCGGAATGATGAACTGGTTGCTCATCTTCACATATTCCGGCTGCTCTTCCGGCGGCAAAGGCTCTTTCTCGGCCTCGGCATGGGGCTGCTCGCCTTCGGCGGCAGGCTCCGGGGCCGGGCGCAGGAAAAGCCCGGCACCAATGCCACCACCGGCACCGAGCAGGATCAGGAGGAGAGGCAGGAGAAAGCGTTTCATGGCACCTCAGAATGGCAAGAGAACATCAGTGATCTGCTGGCCATAGCGTGGCTGCTGCACATCGGTGATCTGCCCGCGCCCGCCATAGGAAATCCGCGCCCCGGCGATCTTGTCATAGGTGATCTCGTTCTGCCGGGAGATATCGACCGGGCGCACATAGCCCGACACGATCAGCTCGCGCAGCTCGAAATTCACCCGCACTTCCTGCTGGCCTTCGATGCGCAAGACGCCATTCGGCAATTGCTCGACAATGGTGGCCGCGATCCGCAGTTCCAGTTGTTCATTGCGCGAGACGCTGCCATTGCCGCGATAGCTGGAGGCGGAGGCGGTGTTCACCGCATCTGCCATGCTGGCCCCTTCGGGCAGATGTTCGTTCAGCCGTTCGGGGATGCCGAACAGCGAGGGCATGCCCATCGTATCACTGCCAGCGCGGGTGCGGCCAGAAGTGTTGGAAATCTCGGCGCTGTCGTCGATCTCGATCACCACGGTCAGAATATCACCGCGCCGCTGCGCCCGCCTTTCGCCGAACAGCGAAGCCCGATCGGCGGTCCAGAGCGAGGACGCATCGGTTGGCGTCTCGGCCGGAATGTCCTCGGGCAGCGGCGTCGCATACATCGAATGATGCTGATAGCTGCCCTCTATCGGGGTGAAATCAGGGGCCTTGCCGACGGATTCGAGACGACCGCAGGCCACAAGCAGGCAGAGGGAGGAAAGCAAAAGGCGGCGCATCATGGTCCTTCAGGGTGCAAGGCCGACATGCACGCTGCCATCGGCGGCGATGCGGCCAGAAACGGTTGTGCGCGATGACAGGTTCATCACACGGATCACATCGCCCACGCCGCCCCGCGCCAAGGCGCGCCCCTCGGTCAGGATGCGCAGCCCGCCCGTGACATAGTTCAGGGGCACGATCTGGTTGCGGTCGATCAGGGCCGGGGCGCCGATGTCGCCGGGGCGGATCGGGCGGTTGGCATAAAGCGTGGTGCGGGCCTCCTGCCCGATGGCCTCCAGCGGGTCGCTCAGGGCACCGGGGGTGGTGCGGGCAATCACGACCAGATCCTCGGCGGCAATGATGTCTTGCGCCCGGATGGTGCGGCTGGGCACCAGCGTTTCGGCTGCGGCGGGACCAGCAAACGCCAAAAGCAGGACAGCCCGCCACATCAGCGCACCTGCGTCGTGGCGGCCAGCATGTCATCCGCCGCCGAGATCACCTTGGCGTTCAGCTCATAGCCACGCTGGGCCTTGATCAGTTCGGTGATCTCGCGCACCGAATCGACCGAGCTTTCCTCCAGATAGCCCTGGCGCAGCGTGCCCAGCCCATCCTGGCCGGGGGTGCCGACCAAGGCGGGGCCCGAGGCGGCGGTTTCGAGGAACATGTTGCCGCCCATCGCTTCCAGCCCCTTTTCATTGGTGAAGCCTGCCAGGCTCAACTGCCCCAGAAGCTGCGGCTGCACCTGATCCAGGAAATAGGCGTAAACCTCGCCATCGGCATTGATGGTGACGCCGCGCGCATCCGACGGAATGGTGATGCCCGGGGCCACCTGATAGCCTTCCGAGGTCACGATCAGCCCATCTGCCGTGCGCTTCAGCCCGCCATCGCGGGTATAGGCCGAAGTGCCGGAGGGCAGCGTGATTTCCAGATAGCCGCGGCCTTCGATCGCCACATCCAGATCGCCGCCGGTCTGGCTGAGCGAGCCCTGCGCCAGCACCACCGAGACCGCTGCGGGCCGGACGCCCAGACCCAGTTGCACGCCGGTGGGCAGCATGGAGCCATCTTCGGCGGAAATCGTGCCGGGGCGTGCGATCTGCTGATAATGCAGGTCGGCGAACTCGGCCCGCCGCGCGTTGTATCCGGTGGTCGACATGTTCGCCAGGTTGTTCGAGACAACATCGACGCGCATCTGTTGCGCGGCCATGCCGCTGGCTGCGATCTGGAGTGCCTTCATCGTCGCCTCCTCAGCGTCCGAGTGTCTGGATGACAGTGCGCATCCGGTTGTCTTCGCGTTCCATGAAGGACTGCCCGAGCTCATAGGCGCGCTGCACGTCGATCATGCGGGAAATTTCCGAAAGCGCGTTCACATTGCTGCCTTCGATCTTGCCTTGCAGGATCACCCCGCCCTCCATCGGTTCCTCGCCACCATTCGCGGCAAAGAGGGTGCCGCCCTCGTGGATCAGGCCGGTTGGGTCAACAGGTTGCCAGAGGCCGATCCGCGCCAGCGGCTCGCCATTGGCGGAAAGCGTGCCATCCCTTGCCATCGACACCCGACCGGCATCGGGCGGAATGAACACTGGCGCGCCGCCCTGATCCAGCAGGCGATAGCCGTCAGGGTTCACCAGTTCGCCCTCCGCCGAGGGGGTGAAGCTGCCCATGCGGGTCAGGCGGTTGCCACGGGGCGTTTCCACCAGAAAGAAACCGTCGCCCTGAATGGCGAAATCGAAACTGCCGCCTGTATCGCTGATCTCGCCCTGACTGAGGTCGATGTTGCGGGCCGAGGCGCGGGCCATCGACAGCGAGGGGCTGTCTTCAAGCCGGCTCACATGTTCGGAAAAGATCACCCCCTCGCGCCGGAAGCCGCTGGTCGAGGCATTGGCGATGTTGTTGGCGATGGCCTGCATCTCTTTCATCAGGCCGGATTGGCGGGTCAGGGCGGTATAGCCGGCAGCATCCATCTCAGCCTCCCGAGATCTGGGGAATGATCTGGTCCTGAAAGAACCCGATCAGGGTTGCGGTCATGAAACTCATGCTGACCCAGAACACGATCAGCATCGCGGCGACCTTCGGCACGAAGGTCAGCGTCATTTCCTGCACGGAGGTGAGGGCCTGAAACAGGCCGATCACCACACCGGCCACCAGGGCCACAATCAGCAGCGGGGCCGAGATCTTGACGGCGATCCACAGCGCCTGGCGCAGGAAATCATAGATCAGATCGGTGGTCATACCGGCATCCGCAGGATTTCCTGATAGGCTTCCACCACCTTGTCCCGCATCGTCACCACCGTTTCGACAGCGGTTTCGCTGGAGGCCAGCGCCTGCACCAGCGCATGCGGATCCGCGCCGCCCATCATGGCGGCGCG
>CALKAA010000033.1 GCA_937983495.1 uncultured Gemmobacter sp.
CGGCATCGGCAACCCCCCGCCGATCGCTGTCGGCGGGGGAGCACCCCGGCTCCTGACCGAATCGTGCCGACCGGGCAGGCACTGGAAAAGCCCGCAAGATGTGGTAGCCTGATACGGGCTTCCCCCAACCCGTCGCCAAGGCGCGGGTTGTCCACAGGGTTGTTCCCCAAGTTGTTCCCCGATTGCGGCGCGGCCCGTGGCGCGCTATCCGCAGGGATCAAGAAGGACATGAGGCATATGAACGAGATCACGGCGCTCAAGCCTGCCCCCTTGCCCGGCCCGGCTGAAACCGGTGCCACCACCGAGGCCCTGCCCCATAATATCGAGGCCGAGCAGCAGCTTCTGGGCGCGATCCTGACCAATAACGACATTTACGACCGCATCGCCTCGCTGTGCCGGGCCGAGCATTTCTTCGACCCCGTGCATCAGCGCATCTTCGAGGTGGCGGCGGCGCGCATCCAGAAGAATGCGCTGGCCTCGCCGGTCACGCTCAAGGCCTTTCTGGAGGATGATCCCGGCCTGAAGGAACTGGGCGGCCCGGCCTATCTGGTGCGCCTTGCGGGCGCGGCGATCAGCGCCTTTGCTGCCCGCGATTTCGCGCAGATGATCTATGATCTGGCGGTGCGGCGCGAGTTGATCCAGCTGGGCCGCGACATTTCGGCCAAGGCGGGCAAGGTCGATCTGACTTCCGAGCCGCGCGAGCAGATCACCGAGGCCGAGCAGCGGCTTTACAAGCTGGGCGAACAGGGCGTGGCCGAGCGCGGCTTTCAGTCGTTCCTCAAGGCCGTCACCGAGGCGGTGAACAGCGCCAATGCCGCCTATCAGCGCGGCGGTGGTCTGGCGGGCATTTCGACCGGCCTCATTGACCTCGACAAGAAGATGGGCGGCCTGCACCCGTCCGACTTGATCATTCTGGCCGGGCGCCCCTCGATGGGGAAAACCTCGCTGGCCACCAACGTCGCCTTCAACATCGCCAAGGCCTACAAGCGCGGCCGCACCCATGATGGCAGCGAAGGGGCCATCGAGGGCGGCTGCGTCGGCTTTTTCAGCCTCGAGATGAGCGCCGAGCAATTGGCCGCGCGGATCCTGTCAGAGGCCGCCGAGGTGCCCTCAGAGCAGATCCGCCGCGGCGACATGACCGAAACCGAGTTCCGCCGCTTTGTCGAAGCCGCCAAATCGCTGGAATCCTGCCCGCTTTACATCGACGACACGCCCGCCCTGCCGATCAGCCAGGTCGCCGCGCGCGCCCGTCGCCTGAAGCGCACGCATGGGCTGGATGTGCTGATGGTGGACTATCTGCAACTGCTGAAAGGCACCGGGCGGGGCGAAACCAACCGGGTGCAGGAAGTCTCGGAGATCACCCAAGGGCTCAAGGCCATCGCCAAGGAGCTGAACATCCCGGTCATCGCGCTGTCGCAGCTGAGCCGGACGGTGGAAAGCCGCGAGGACAAACGCCCGCAACTGTCTGACCTGCGCGAATCCGGCTCGATCGAACAGGACGCCGACGTGGTGATGTTCGTGTATCGTGACGAATATTATCACGAGCGCCTCAAACCGCCGGAAGATGACCCGCGCTTTGCCGAATGGCTGGAAAAGGCCGAACGCGTGCATGGCAAGGCCGAGGTCATCCTGGGCAAGCAGCGCCACGGCCCCATCGGCACGGTCGAACTTTCATTCGAGGGCCGCTTCACCCGCTTCGGCAATCTGGCGCATGAATGGCAGTCCGGCCCGCGCGAGGACGACTATTAAGGCACGCTTCCCCGTTGCCAGCGGGGGGGCCATGCCGCTACAGAAAACCATGGGCCGTCAGTTTGACCTTGTGATCCTCGATTGTGACGGGGTTTTGATCGACAGTGAGATCATCTCGCTGTCGATGCTCATTGATGAATTGGCCGCGCGCGGCGTGCAGGTCGATCTGGACTATGTGTCGCGCAATTTTCTGGGCCGCAGCTATCCCACGGTGATGCAAGCGATCCGCGATGCCTTCGGGCTGGACCTGCCGCCCGAGTTTGAAACCCGTTATCGCGACCGCCTGCTCGCCGCCTTTGAAACCGATCTGAAGGTGATGCCCGGCGTGCGGGCGGCGCTGGACGGGTTGGCGCTGCCGCGTTGTGTCGCCACCTCCTCCAGCCCGAAACGCGCCGAGCAGTCCTTGCGCCTGACCGGGCTTGACGATCTGATCGGGCCACGGCTGTTCACCGCCTCCATGGTGGCACATGGCAAGCCCGCGCCTGATCTGTTCCTGCATGCCGCAGCCGCTTGCGGGGCCGATCCGGCGCGCTGTCTGGTGATCGAGGACAGCCTGACCGGCATTCGTGCCGGCCTTGCGGCGGGCATGACCGTCTGGCGTTTCACCGGCGGCAGCCATATGGCGGGCCGCGCCCTGACCCAGCCCGAGGATGCCACGCCCCATCTGGTGTTCAACGATTTCAACACCTTCCTGGACCTTCACCCCGATTTCAAAGGCCAGCCATGAGCCGTGCGCCCAGCCTGAAAGCCGATCCCGAACCCACAGTGGAAGACGAGGCCGCCCGCGCGGGCTGGCTTTACTATGTCGGCGGCATGACCCAGGACCAGATCGCCACCGAGATGGGCGTCTCGCGCCAACGGGCGCAGCGGCTGGTCAGCCGGGCCATGGCGGATGGCCTCATTCAGGTGCGGCTGAACCACCGGATCGGGGCTTGCATTGATCTGGAAACCGCGCTGCGCGACCGCTACGGGCTGGGCCGGGTGCGGGTGGTGCCGGGGCTTGGGGCGGGGGCCGATCCGGGCCTTGGCATCGCCTCGGCAGCGGCGGCAGAGCTGGAGCGTTTCCTGCGCATGGCCGATCCGCTGGTGATTGGCCTTGGCACGGGCCGGGCGCTGCGTGGGCTGGTCGATGCCATGGCCCCGCTGGAGGCCCCGCAGCACCGGCTTGTCTCGCTCATCGGCAATATCGCCCCCGATGGCTCGGCCTCGTTCTTCGATGTGGTCATGCGCATTTCCGACAAGGTGCGCGCCCCGCATTACCCCATGCTGGTGCCGGTGATCTCGCACACCGCCGCCGAGCGCGCGGCCTTCCACGCCCTGCCCCCGGTGCAGCGCGTGCTGGAACTGGCGCGGGCGGCGGATGTGGTCTTTGTCGGCGTGGGCCAGATGTCCGCCGATGCGCCCCTGCGCAAGGACGGCTTCGCCACCGAGGCCGAGATGGCGCAGATGCAGGCCGCCGGGGCGGCGGGTGAGGTCGCGGGCTGGGTCTTCGATTCGGAGGGCCATTACCTTGATCTGGGCATCAACACCCGCACCGGCGGCGTGCGGGTAGAGCCGGGCCTCGCCCGCCCCGCCATCGGCATTGCTGCCGGCGCATCCAAGGTGCAGGCGATTCGCGGCGCGCTGAAATCCCGCATTCTCAACGGCTTGGTGACCGACGCCCCCACCGCCGAGGCGCTTCTGGCGCACCCCTGACCTTCGCAGATGCGGCGGAAGCGGGGGCTTGACGATTCTGCCCACATGTGAGCATTTACCCGCAATGCGATGATTTGCTCACGCATACAGGGAGGATCACTGATGACCATGACTTACCGCGCCATGCTGGGCGCGACCGTTGCGCTCACCCTTGCCAGCGCGGCATTGGCCGAAACCACCATCACTGTCGCAACCGTGAACAACGGCGACATGATCCGCATGCAGGGTCTGATGGATGACTTCAACGCCAAGCACCCCGACATCAAGGTCGAATGGGTGACGCTGGAAGAAAACATCCTGCGCCAGAAGGTTACGACCGACATCGCCACCAAGGGCGGCCAGTTCGACGTGCTGACCATCGGCACCTATGAGGCGCCGATCTGGGGCAAGCAGGGCTGGCTGGTCTCGCTCAATGACCTGCCTGCCGAATATGACGTGGACGACCTGCTGCCCGCCATTCGCGGCGGCCTGACCGTTGACGGCAATCTGGTGGCGGCGCCCTTCTACGGCGAAAGCTCCATGGTGATGTATCGCACCGACCTGATGGAGAAGGCTGGCCTGACCATGCCCGAGGCCCCCACCTGGGCCTTCATCAAGGACGCTGCCGCCAAGATGACCGACAAGGATGCCGAAATCTATGGCATCTGCCTGCGCGGCAAGGCCGGCTGGGGCGAGAACATGGCCTTCCTGACCGCCATGTCCAACTCCTTCGGTGCCAAGTGGTTCGACGCCGACTGGAAACCCCAGTTCGACCAGCAGCCCTGGAAAGACACGCTGAACTTCTATCTCGACCTGATGACCAATTACGGCCCGCCCGGCGCATCCGGCAACGGCTTCAACGAGAACCTGGCGCTGTTCCAGCAGGGCAAATGCGGCATGTGGATCGACGCCACGGTGGCGGCCTCCTTCGTGACCAATGCCAAGGAATCCACCGTGGCCGACAAGGTCGGTTTCGCCCTCGCCCCCGACAATGGTCTGGGCAAGCGCGGCAACTGGCTCTGGGCCTGGAACCTCGGGATTCCGGCAGGCTCGCAGAAGATCGACGCCGCCAAGGCCTTCGTGGCCTGGGCGACCTCGAAAGAGTATCTGGAACTCGTCGCCTCGAAAGAGGGCTGGGCCAACGTGCCTCCGGGCACCCGCACCTCGCTCTATGAGAATGCCGAATACCAGAAAGTACCCTTTGCCAAGATGACGCTGGACAGCATCAACGCGGCAGACCCGACCCAACCGACCGTGGACCCGGTGCCTTATGTCGGCGTGCAATTCGTGGCCATCCCGGAATTCCAGGGCCTTGGTACCATGGTGGGCCAACTGTTCTCGGCCGCTCTGGCTGGTTCCAGCACCGCTGACGAGGCGCTGGCGCAGGCTCAGGCCGCCGTCACCACCGAAATGACCCGCGCGGGCTATATCAAGTAAGCAGCCCGGTCACATGAAGTAACGGAACCCTGACCAGTTTCGTTCCTCCCGGGCGGGGCCGCCCTCTCAAATCCGCGGCCCCGCCTTTTCCTTTTCCCCTTCCATCAGGACATGCCATGGCGACCGAACACTCCCGGACGGCTGCACGCCTCATGGTTTCCCCTGCCGTCATCCTGCTTTTCCTCTGGATGATCGTGCCGCTCGGGATGACCATTTACTTCAGCTTCCTGCGCTACAACCTGCTGATGCCCGGCATGGAAAGCTGGACCGGCTTTGACAATTACTACTATTTCCTCGTGCAACCGGCCTTTGGCGCGGCCCTGCTGAACACGCTTTTGCTGGTGGGGGGCGTGCTGCTCATCACCGTGATCGGGGGCATCCTGCTGGCCTTGCTGCTCGACCAGCCCTTCAAGGGCCAGGGCATCGTGCGGGTGATGGTGATTGCGCCCTTCTTCGTGATGCCCACCGTCTCGGCGCTGGTGTGGAAGAACATGTTCATGAACCCCGTGAACGGCATGTTCGCCCATATCGCCAAGACCTTCGGCTTTCAGCCCTTCGATTTCCTGAGCCACGCGCCGCTCGCCTCGATCATCGTGATCGTCGCCTGGTCCTGGCTGCCCTTCGCCACCCTCATTCTGCTCACCGCGCTGCAATCCTTGGACCGCGAACAGATGGAGGCCGCCGAGATGGATGGCGCAAGCTGGCTCAACCGCTTCATCTACCTGACCCTGCCGCATCTGACGCGCTCGATCACGGTGGTGGTGCTGATCCAGACCATTTTCCTTCTGTCGGTCTTTGCCGAAATCCTCGTGACCACCAATGGCGGCCCCGGCACGGCATCCACCAACCTGCCCTATCTCGTCTATCAGCAATCGCTGCTGAACTATGACGTGGGGGGCGGCTCCGCGGGCGGCATCATCGCCGTCATCCTCGCCAATATCGTTGCCTTCTTCCTGATGCGCATGATCGGCAAGAACCTGGAGAGCTGAGACATGGCCCGCAAATCCTCATCCCTCAAGACCGCCGTGGTGACGGTTGCCGCCTGGACCATCGGCTTCCTGATCTTCTTCCCGATCCTGTGGATCATCATCCTGTCCTTCAAGACCGAAGGCGACGCGATCAAGACGCCCCTGGAGGTGCTGACCTCGGGCTGGACCTTCCACTCCTATGCCGAGGTGCAAGAGCGTTCCAACTATGCGCTGCATTTCTGGAACTCGGTCGTGCTGTCGGTGGGCTCCACCCTGCTCGCGCTCGTCATCGCCGTGCCCGCCGCCTGGGCCATGGCCTTCGTGCCGGGCAAGCGCACCAAGGATCTGCTGATGTGGATGCTGTCGACCAAGATGATGCCCGCCGTGGGCGTCTTGGTGCCGATGTATCTCTTGTTCCGCGATCTGGGCCTGTTGGACAGCCGCATCGGCCTGACCGTGGTGCTGACGCTCATCAACCTGCCGATCGTGATCTGGATGCTCTACACCTATTTCAAGGAAATCCCCGGTGAAATCCTTGAAGCCGCCCGGATGGATGGCGCCAATCTGCGCTCCGAAATCCTCTATATCCTGACGCCGATGGCCGTGCCGGGCATCGCCTCCACCATGCTTCTGAACATCATCCTCGCATGGAACGAGGCCTTCTGGACCCTGCAACTGACCACCAAGGCCGCCGCCCCGCTGACCCAGTTCATCGCCAGCTATTCCTCTCCCGAGGGGCTGTTCTACGCGAAACTTTCGGCGGCCAGCACCATGGCCATCGCGCCCATCCTGATCCTTGGCTGGTTCAGCCAGAAACAACTCGTCCGCGGCCTGACCTTTGGCGCGGTGAAGTGAGGTAACCCCATGGGAAATATCACCCTTTCCGCTGTGACCAAGACCTTTGGCGATGTGAATGTCATCCCGCCCCTGGATCTTCAGATCAATGATGGCGAATTCGTCGTCTTCGTCGGCCCCTCGGGCTGCGGCAAATCCACCCTGCTGCGGCTGATCGCCGGGCTGGAGGATATCAGCTCGGGCAAGATCACCATTGATGGCCGCGATGCCACCGATGCTGCTCCGGCCGAACGCCGCCTTGCCATGGTGTTCCAATCCTATGCGCTTTATCCGCATATGTCGGTCAGGAAGAACATCGCCTTCCCGCTCAAGATGGCCAAGATGAGCCAGGCGGAGCAGGACAAGAAGGTGGAGAATGCCGCGCGCATCCTCAACCTGACCAACTACCTCGACCGCCGCCCCGGCCAGCTTTCGGGCGGTCAGCGTCAGCGTGTGGCCATTGGCCGTGCCATCGTGCGCGAACCGGCGGCCTTCCTGTTCGATGAACCGCTGTCGAACCTCGATGCGGCGCTGCGCGTCACCATGCGGCAGGAAATCAGCGAACTGCACCAAAGCCTCAAGACCACCATGATCTATGTGACCCATGATCAGGTCGAGGCCATGACCATGGCCGACAAGATCGTGGTGCTGAATGCAGGCAATATCGAGCAGGTCGGCAGCCCGCTGGAACTTTATCACAAGCCCCGCAACCTGTTTGTCGCGGGCTTCATCGGCAGCCCCAAGATGAATTTCATCACCGGGGCCGAGGCCGCCAAGCACGGCTGCACCACCCTGGGCGTGCGCCCCGAACATGTCGAGGTGGGTCATGGCGATTGGGAAGGCGTGATCGGTCTGGCCGAGCATCTGGGCTCTGACACCTTCCTCAAGGTGCAGGTGGCCGGTATCGGCGATCTGACCGTGCGGGTGCCGGGCGAGCGTGGCTTGCATCACGGCCAGACCGTGCGCCTGCATGCCCCTGCCGACAAGCTCTATCGTTTTGACGCAAGCGGGATGGCGATGTGATGCGGCTGACCGGAAAAACCGCCCTCATCACCGGGGCCGCGCGGGGCATCGGGCTGGAATTTGCCCGCGCCTATATCGCGGAAGGCGCCCGCGTGGCGCTGGCCGATATCAACGCAGAGGCGGCGCAAGCCGCCGCCGCCAGCCTCGGTTCGCAGGCTGTGGCCGTGCAGATGAACGTGGCCGATCAGGCCAGCATCGAGGCGGGCTTTGCCGAGGCCATCGGTAAGCTGGGCCGGCTTGATATCCTCATCAACAACGCCGCCCTGTTCACCGCGCAACCCATCGTGGAGATCACCCGCGCCGATTACGACCGCCTGTTCGCCGTCAACGTGGCGGGCACGCTGTTCTGCCTGCAAGCGGCGGCCAAGCAGATGATCGCGCAAGGTCATGGCGGCAAGATCATCAACATGGCCAGCCAGGCCGGGCGGCGCGGCGAAAGCCTTGTCGGCGTCTATTGCGCCACCAAGGCCGCCGTCATCAGCCTCACCCAAAGCGCGGGCCTGAACCTGATTGCCCATGGCATCAACGTGAACGCCATCGCCCCCGGTGTCGTCGAGGGCGAGCATTGGGATCACGTCGACAGCCTGTTCGCCAAATATGAGAACCGCCCCCTGGGCGAGAAGAAACGCATCGTCGGCGAAGCTGTGCCCTTTGGGCGCATGGGCACCGCCGCCGATCTCACCGGCATGGCGATTTTCCTTGCCACGCCCGAGGCTGATTACATCTGCGCCCAGACCTTCGGGGTCGATGGCGGCAACTGGATGGCATGATCATGAACGCACAAGCTCCCTCCGTCGCAACTCCGGCCTATGACCGCAGCCAACTGACCCCCGGTATCGTCCATATCGGTCTGGGCAATTTCCACCGCGCCCATATGGCGGTTTACCTCGATGATCTGTTCGCCAAGGGTCTGGGCCATGATTGGGCGATCCTTGGCGCCGGCGTCCGCGCGGGCGATGCCAGGATGCGCGAGGCGCTGAAGGCGCAAGACTGCCTCTCGACCGTGATCGAGCTGGACCCGGCAGGCAAAAGCTGCCGCCGCATCGGCGCGATGATCGACTTCCTGCCGGTCGAGGCTGATAACGCCAGCCTCATCGCCGCCATGTCGCGCCCTGAGATCCGCATCGTGAGCCTTACCGTCACCGAGGGCGGCTATTTCATCAATGCCGCCACCGGCGCGTTTGACCCGACGGCTCCGGAGATTCAGGCCGATGCCGCCAACCCGGATGCGCCCGCTACCGCCTTTGGCGCCATCGTGGCCGCCATCAAGGCCCGCCGCGCCGCTGGCATCCAGCCCTTCACCGTGATGTGCTGCGACAACCTGCCGGGCAATGGCCATGTCACCCGCGCCGCCGTGGTGGGCTTGGCCCGCCTGTCGGACCCTGCATTGGCCGACTGGATCGACGCCCATGTCGCCTTCCCCAATGCCATGGTGGACCGCATCACCCCCGCCACAGGCCCGCGCGAGCGGGCGCTGGCCGAAAGCTTCGGTCTGGCCGATCCGGTGCCGGTCACCTGCGAGCCATTCCGGCAATGGGTGGTCGAGGACAATTTCCCCACCGGCCGCCCCGCGCTGGAGGAGGTGGGCGTCACCTTCTCCGATCACGTCCACGCCTACGAGATGATGAAAATCCGCATCCTCAATGGCGGCCATGCCATCATCGCCTATCCCGGCGGCTTGATGGATATCGAGCTGGTGCATGAGGCGATGGCGAACCCGCTGATCCTGGGCCTGCTCGACAAGGTGGAGCGCGAGGAGGTCATCCCTTGCGTGCCCCCGGTGCCGAATACCGAAATCCCGGCCTATTACGAGCTGATCCGGGCGCGGTTTTCCAACCCCGAAGTGGCTGATACCGAGCGGCGGCTGTGTCTGGATGGCTCCAACCGTCAGCCCAAGTTCATCATACCGTCCGTGCGCGACCGCCGCTCGGCGGGCCAGTCGGCGCGGGGTCTGGCGCTGGTGTCCGCCATGTGGTGCCGCTATTGCGCCGGGGTGTCGGACAGCGGCGCGGTGATCGAGCCGAATGACCCGAACTGGGATGTGCTGCAACCGCTGGCCCTGGCGGCGAAAACCGATCCATCCGTCTGGCTCGCGCAACGCACGATCTATGGCGATCTGGCCGAAGATGCCGAATTCGCCGCCGATTTCGCGCATTGGCTGAACAGCCTTTGGGCCAAAGGCACGGCTGCCACCTTGCAGGACTATCTGGGCTGAATACCTCCGGGGCCGGCCCAAACGCGCCACCGTTTCCACATGACCTCGGCGATGGCCTCGGCCAAGCTCTCAGGGGCCGGACCCCGGAAACGCACCGCGTTTCCCCGGCCCTGTGAAAACCACCCCGCAAGACCGGATCAGCCGAAGACCGAGAGGCCTGCGCCCGCCCGGTGGG
>CALKAA010000034.1 GCA_937983495.1 uncultured Gemmobacter sp.
TTCTGACCGGAGGCCAGCCTTTGCTGCACCGCGCCTCCATTTCGACACAAGACATGCTGCTGCCGGGGGTCGAGATCATCGACCCCCGCGCGCTTTCGGCCCATATCACGGCCACAATCGCGGCTGAGCCGGATGCCCGCAACAGCCGCGCCATTGCCGTGCGCGAAATGGCGGCCGTGAAAACCGCCGCCAATGCCGCCCTTGCCGCCGCCTTTGCCGAGCGTCCGATGGAAGCCCGCGCCCTCACCCGCGCGCAAAGCTATCTGACCGACGGGTTGGTAACCGTGGCCTTTGATCTGGCTCGCACACTGTTCCACCCCCTGCCCAACCCAACCGAAGCCGAGCGTCTGACCTTGCTTGCGGTCGGCGGCTATGGCCGGGCCGAGATGGCACCTTTTTCCGATGTGGATCTGCTGTTCCTGACCCCGTGGAAAATCACGCCCTGGGCGGAAAGCGTCATAGAGACGATGCTTTACATCCTGTGGGATCTGAAACTAAAGGTCGGCCACTCCTCCCGCACGGTGCGCGATTGCATCCGCCTTGGCCGCGAAGACATCACCATCCGCACCGCCCTGCTGGAAAGCCGCTTCATCACCGGCGACGCGCATCTGGCGCGCGAGCTGGATGACGCGCTGTGGAACGAGCTGTTCAAATCCAGCGGCCCGGAATTCATCGAAGCCAAGCTGAAAGAGCGCACCGAGCGGCACAAGCGGCAGGGTGGCCAACGCTATGTGCTGGAACCCAATGTCAAAGAGGGCAAGGGAGGCTTGCGCGATCTGCAAACCCTGTATTGGATCGGCAAATACCTGAATCGCGTCACCGATCCGGCAGGTCTGGTGACGGCAGGCCTGTTCAGCCAGGAAGAATTTGCCACCTTCAACCGCGCCGAGGCTTTCCTTTGGGCCGTGCGCTGCCATCTGCATTACATCTGCAAGCGCGCGATGGACCAACTGACTTTCGATCTGCAAGTCGAGGTCGCGGCTCGTATGGGATACCATGACAGCGGCGGGCGTCGCGCGGTCGAGGTGTTCATGCAGGATTACTTCCGCCACGCCACCCGCGTGGGCGAATTGACCCGCGTGTTCCTGACCCAGCTTGAGGCTCGCCATATCAAGCCCGAGGCCGATCTGATCGGCATGTTCCGTCGCAAGAAGAAGGTCGCGCCGGCCTTCAAGGTGGTGCAGGGCCGCATCGACATTGCCGACACGAAGAAATTCCTGGCCGACAAGCTGAACCTGTTGCGCGTTTTCGAGGAGGCGCTGCGGACCAGCTATCTGATCCATCCCAATGTCATGCGGGTGGTGGCGCAGAATCTGCATCTGATCGACGATGACATGCGCGAAGACCCCGAGGCGCAGCGCATCTTCCTTGACCTGCTGCTGAAACACGGCAACCCGGAACGCGCTCTGCGGCGGATGAACGAGCTGGGCGTGCTGGGGGCCTTCATCCCTGAATTTGAACCCATCGTCGCGATGATGCAGTTCAATGTCTATCACCACTACACTGTGGACGAACACATCATCCAATGCGTCTCGACCCTTGCCCAGATCGAACGCGAGGAGCTGGTGGAGGAGCTGCCGCTCACATCCTCGATCCTCAAGGAAGGCGTGAATCGCCGGGTGCTTTATGTGGCGCTGCTGTTGCATGACATCGGCAAGGGGCGCCCCGAAGATCACTCGATTCTGGGCGCGCAAATCTCACGCCGCGTCTGCCCGCGTCTGGGGCTGACCGATGAGGAAAGCGAAACCGTCGAATGGTTGATCCGCTATCACCTGTTGATGTCCGATATGGCGCAAAAGCGGGATATCGGCGATCCGCGCACCGTGCGCGATTTTGCCAAGGCGGTGAAAACCAAGAAGCGGCTGGACCTGCTCACCGCGCTGACCGTCTGTGACATTCGGGGCGTGGGCCCGGGCACATGGAACAACTGGAAAGCCCAGTTGATCCGCCAGCTTTACGGCCAGACCGCCGAGGCGCTGGAAGGCGGGCTGGAAAATGTGAACCGCGACCGGCGCGAGAATGAAGCCAAGCAAGCCCTGCGCGCCACATTGCCCGATTGGGATGCAAAAGACATCCGCACCGAGCTGGGTCGGCATTACGCACCCTATTGGCAAGGCTTGATGACCGAAACGCAAGCCACCTTTGCCCGGTTGCTGCGCGGCCTGCCAAATAACGAAATCCGCATCGACCTGCATCCCGACCCGGCGCGCGACGCGACACGCGCCTGTTTCGCATTGGCCGATCACCCCGGCATCTTCTCGCGGCTGGCGGGTGCGCTGGCGCTTGTGGGTGCCAATGTGGTGGACGCCCGCACCTATACCTCCAAGGATGGCTACGCCACGGCCGTCTTCTGGGTGCAGGATGCCGACGGTCACCCCTATGAAGTGTCAAAGTTGCCCCGTCTGCAACAGATGATCGACAAGACCCTGAAGGGCGAAGTGCGCCCGCGGCAGGCTTTGGCCGATCGTGACAAGGTGAAAAAGCGCGAGCGCGAGTTCCGCTTTCCGACCCACGTCACCTTCGACAATGAAGGATCCGAAATCTACACCATCATCGAGGTCGATACCCGCGACCGGCCTGGCCTGCTGTATGATCTCACGCGCACCCTGGCGGCCAACAATATCTATATTGCCAGCGCTGTGATCGCGACCTATGGCGCGCAGGTGGTGGATGCCTTCTATGTGAAGGATATGTTCGGCCTGAAGCTGCACACAAAATCCAAGCAGGAAGCGCTGGAGAAAAAGCTGCGGCAGGCCATCACCGAAGGCACGGAGCGGGCGCAGGCCTGAGAGAATAGCATGAGCCGATCCCTGATCCGTAACGTCGTCGTCCTGGGCGGCTGGACGCTGGTGTCCCGTGGCGCGGGCTTTGCGCGCGATGTGATGATGGCCTCTTATCTGGGCGCAGGCCCGGTGGCCGATGCCTTCAACGTGGCGTTTTCGCTGCCCAACATGTTTCGCCGTTTTTTTGCCGAGGGCGCGTTCAATCAGGCCTTCGTGCCGCTTTACAGCAAGAAGCTGGAGGGCGGCGAGGATGCCAAGGGGTTTGCGCAAGATGCCTTTTCCGGGCTGGCGGCGGTGCTGGTGGTGTTCACGCTGCTGGGGACTCTGGCGATGCCCTGGCTGGTGTGGGCCATGGCTTCGGGCTTTGTCGGCGACAGCCGCTTTGACCTTGCGGTGGAATTTGGCCGCATCACCTTTGTCTATATCTTCTTCATCTCGCTGTTTGCGCTGCTTTCGGGCATTCTGAACGCCCATGGCAAATTCGCCGAGGCGGGCTTTGTGCCCGTGCTGATGAACCTTGTGTTCATCGCCGCCATGGGGCTGGCCGCCTGGCAGGGCTGGGATATGGGCCTTGCGCTGGCCTGGACGGTGCCGGTGACCGGCGTGGCGCAACTGGCCTGGACGTGGTGGGCCGCCGCCCGAGCCGGCTTTGCCCCGCGTTTGGCGTTGCCGCGCTGGTCACCGGACCTCAAGCGTCTGCTGATCATCGCCGGCCCTGCGCTGCTGGCGGGCGGGGTGGTGCAGATCAACCTGCTGGTGTCGCGGCAGGTGGCCTCGGGCACCGAAGGTGCGATTTCCTGGATGTCTTATGCTGACCGGCTCTATCAACTGCCGCTTGGCGTGGTGGGCATTGCCATTGGCACCGCGCTGCTGCCCGAACTCAGCCGCCGCCTGCGCGCGGGAGATGTGGCAGGCGGGCGCGAGGCGCTGAACCGTGGGGCCGAATTTGCGCTGGCTTTGACCCTGCCCGCCGCCGTGGCGCTGGTGGTGATCGCCATGCCTCTGGTGCAGGTGCTGTTTCAGCGCGGTGCCTTTGGCCCGGATGACACCGCCAATACAGCGCTGGCGCTCGCCGCCTACGGCCTTGGCCTGCCGGCCTTCGTGCTGCACAAGGTCTTGCAGCCGCTGTTCTACGCGCGCGAAGACAGCCGCAGCCCCTTCCGCTATGCGCTATGGTCCATGGTCATCAATGCAGCCTTTGCTTTTGCCCTGCTGCCTTTCATCGGCTTCATCGCCGCGGCCCTCGCCACCACGGTTGCGGCCTGGATCATGGCATTGCAGCTCTGGCTTGGGGCCCGCCGCATGGACGAGGCCGCGCATTTCGACGCGCGGTTCAAATCCCGCCTCTGGCGTATTGTGTTGGCCTCTGCCGTGATGGGCGGGGTGCTGTGGGGGCTGACCGTGGCGCTAGGCCCGGCGCTGGATGCCGAGCACTGGCGCTGGCTGGCGCTTGGTGGCCTCGTGTCGGGCGGGATGCTGGCCTATTTCATCGCCGCCGCCCTGTTCGGTGCCCTGCGGCTGTCAGATCTGCGCAGCGCGCTGCGCCGCACGCCCCGCAGCTAAGGGCACCCCCGGCCCGGAGGGATATCGAACCGGGGGCAAGTCTTGCGCCGCGCGGGGAAGCGTCTGGGGGACAGGAGCGCGGCCCCCGTATCATCACACGGCTGCGCGAAATTTTCGTGACAAAGACCGCGCCACCGATCTTTCCGAAAACCCGACAAGTGTTTTCGCCCCATTCCAGCAAATCTACCCCCCGGATTTCTTGCACGCCGCCCGGCTTTCCCGCATCCTCGCCGCAACAGCGAAAAGGGGACCGCAATGGCCGAACGCATCACCAAACACGGGCTTCAGGTCGATACCCGGCTCGTGGAGTTCATCGAAACCAAAGCTCTGCCCGGCTCTGGCATCGCGGCAGAAGCTTTCTGGCAAGGCCTTTCAGAAGCTGTCGCCATTTTCGGCCCGCAAAACCGCGCCCTGCTGGCCAAGCGCGAGACGCTGCAAGCCCAGATCGACACATGGTTCAAAGCCCGCAAAGGCCAACCCTTCGATGCCGAGACCCATGAGGCCTTCCTGCGCGAGATTGGCTATCTGGTGCCGGAAGGCCCCGATTTCAGCATCGACACCGCAAACACCGACCCGGAGATCGCCATGATCCCAGGCCCGCAACTGGTGGTGCCGGTGATGAATGCGCGCTATGCGCTCAACGCGGCCAATGCCCGCTGGGGCAGCCTCTATGACGCGCTTTATGGCACCGATGCCTTGGGCGACGCGCCAAGCGGCAAGGGCTATGATCCGGCCCGTGGCGCGCGGGTGATCGACTGGGCGCGTGGCTTTCTGGATGACGTGGCCCCGCTCAAGGGCGCAAGCTGGCGCGGGGTGACCGGCCTTGCGGCAGGCGAGACTCTGGGTGTGACCACCGCCGAGGGCCGCACCACGCTGGCCAATGCCGCCCATTACGCGGGCTATCGTGGCACAAGCGCCGTGATCCTGAAAACCAACGGGCTGCATATCGAGATCGTCCTTGACGCCTCCACCCCGATCGGCAGCAGCGATCCGGCCCATATCTCCGACATCCGGCTGGAAAGCGCGCTGTCCGCCATCATGGATTGCGAAGACAGCGTGGCGGCGGTGGATGCCGAGGACAAGGTGGTGGCCTATGCCAATTGGCTGGGCCTGATGAAGGGCGACCTGACCGAGGCGGTCACCAAGGGCACCACCACCTTCACCCGTCGTCTGGCCGCTGACCTCAGCTACACCACACCCACCGGCCAAACGGCCAGCCTCAAGGGCCGCGCCCTGATGCTGGTGCGCAATGTTGGCCATCTGATGACCAACCCGGCCATTCTGGATGCCGAGGGGCGCGAGGTGGGCGAGGGCATCATGGATGCCTTCATCACCACGCTTTGCGCGCTGCACGATCTGCGCAAGTCTGAGGGCCTGCGCAATTCCACCACCGGCTCGGTCTATGTGGTGAAGCCCAAGATGCACGGCCCCAAAGAGGTCGCGCTGGCCTGCGCCATCTTCGACAAGGTTGAGGCGACGCTGGGCCTGCCCGCCCATACCGTGAAACTGGGCATCATGGATGAGGAACGCCGCACTAGCGTGAACCTCAAGGAATGCATCCGCGCCGCCAAATCGCGGGTGGCCTTCATCAACACGGGCTTCCTCGACCGCACGGGCGATGAGATCCACACCGCGATG
Source organism: uncultured Gemmobacter sp. (assembly GCA_937983495.1). GTDB lineage: Bacteria > Pseudomonadota > Alphaproteobacteria > Rhodobacterales > Rhodobacteraceae > Gemmobacter. The sequence goes on from CALKAA010000034.1 coordinate 5,985, forward strand.
GAAGCGGGCCCGATGATCCGCAAGGGCGATATGAAAACCGCCGCCTGGATCAAATCCTATGAGGATCGCAACGTGGATATCGGCCTTGCCTGCGGGCTTCAGGGCCGCGCGCAGATCGGCAAGGGCATGTGGGCAGCCCCCGATCTGATGGCGGCGATGCTGGAACAGAAGATCGCCCATCCCAAGGCCGGGGCGAATTGCGCCTGGGTGCCCTCCCCCACCGCCGCCACGCTTCATGCCACGCATTACCACCGCGTTGACGTGCTGGCCCGTCAGGCCGAGATCAAGGCAGGCGGCCCGCGCGGCACCCTGCGTGACCTGCTCACCGTGCCCGTGGCGCAGGGGGTGAACTGGTCACCCGAAGATATCGCGCAAGAGGTGGAGAACAACGCCCAAGGCATTCTGGGCTATGTCGTCCGCTGGGTCGATCAGGGGGTGGGGTGCTCCAAAGTGCCCGACATCCATGATGTTGGCCTGATGGAGGATCGCGCCACCTGCCGCATCTCCTCGCAGGCGCTGGCCAATTGGCTGCATCACGGCGTGGTCAGCACCGATCAGGTGATGGACGCGATGCGCAAGATGGCGGCGGTGGTCGATCGCCAGAATGCCAGCGACGCCGCCTATCGCCCGATGGCGCCGGGCTTTGATGGCCCGGCCTTCCGCGCGGCCTGCGATCTGGTGTTTGAGGGCCGCGTGCAGCCCTCTGGCTATACTGAACCGGTGCTGCATGCGCGCAGGCAGGAGGCCAAGGCCCTGTGAAAACTGGCAAAGGCACCGCCGCTGCGGTGCCTTTGCAACAGGTTTGCGGCAGGATCAGGCCGAGAGGCCAGTTTCCAGACGGAGCAAAAGGGCCTCCAGCATCGCTTCGCAGCGGGCCATCTGCTCGACTGTGACATATTCGTCAGGCTTGTGCCCCTGCGCCATGCTGCCGGGGCCGCAAATCACCGTGGGCACACCGACATCACGCGAAAACAGCCCGCCTTCGGTGCCGAAAGCCACTTTGATCGTGCCATTCGCCCCGGTCAGCCCCTTGACGAAATTCACCACCGCCGCATCGGATGGCGTGCCAAGGCCGGGGTAATCCCATAGCCGGTCAATACGAATGGCCGCCTCGGGAAATTCGGCGCGCAACGGGGCCACCAGCGCTTCGGCACGGACACGCATTTCAGAGATCAGCGCCTCGGGGTCATCCTCCGCCAAGCTGCGGATCTCAAAATCCAGCGTCGCGGTATTGGGCACGATGTTCACCTGCACGCCACCGGCCATCTTGCCGACATGGATGGTGGTATAGGGCACGTCATAATCGCCATCGCGCGTGCCATGGGCGGCAAGCTGGGCCTGCATGTCGCGCAACTCATTCAGATAATCCGCCGCCAGATGCAGCGCGTTCAGCGCCAGCGGGGCCAAGGCCGAATGGCCCTCGCGCCCGGTGCAGGTGGCGCGCAGGGCGACCTTGCCCTTGTGGCCGGTGGCCACCTGCATCGCCGTCGGCTCGCCCACGATGCAGAACAACGGCTTCACCGGTGCCTGCGCCAGCAGCGCCACAAGGCTGCGCACGCCCATACAGCCGATTTCTTCGTCATAAGACAGTGCCAGATGCAGCGGCACCTGTAGCGGGCGCTGCGCCGCCTTGAGAATGGTGGCAATCGCGGCGGCACAAAAGCCCTTCATATCGGCGGTGCCACGACCATAGAACCGCCCGTCCCGCTCGGTCAGGGCGAAAGGCGGCACCGTCCAGGCCTGGCCCTCTACCGGCACGACATCGGTATGACCCGAGAGCATGACGCCCGGCACGCCCTCGGGGCCAGTGCTGGCAAAAAGATTGGCCTTCTGGCCGCTGGCATCGGGGATCAGGGTTACAGCGACGCCCGCCGCCTCCAGCCGCGATTTGACCCAAAGCATCAGGTCCATGTTGGGATGGGCGCTGACGCTGTCAATGCTCATCAGTCGTTCAAAGATCGCGCGCATGGAGCCTCCGTGATTTGTCTGCACATATAGCCGGGCACTGCACGAGCCGGAAGGGCGGATCGCCAAAGCCCGGCTTCGGCCTTTCCTTTCCAGCGCGCGCCTGCCAATTTGGCAGCAAACCCGGAGTCCGTGATGCGCCCTACCCTGACTGCCGGCCTGTTCACTTGCCTGTTTGCCGTGCCTGCCCACGCCCAAACACCGGGCCCCGTGGAACGTCTGGTGCTGGCGCATCGCTTGGCGGCGGCGGGGGCGGACCAGCGCGATGGCTTGGCTCAGATCGCAGGGGCCAGGCTGGCCGGGGCCACCATGCTACAGCCGCTGGACTTGAAGCCCAAGGTCGAGGGCAAGGGCAAGACCGAGGCCGCCCCCCTGCCAGATGCCGCCACCCTTCTGGCCAGCGCGCAAACGGCGGTGGAGACAGATGAGACGCTGGGCATCCTGCTGGCAGGCAGCGAGGCCAGTCTTGCGCAATTGCCGAAAACCACAGTGCGGGTGCAAGCAGGCGCATTGGCCGCCGGGCAGGCACATCGCTACCAGCTACCCGTGGATGGTGGGGCGGCTGTCGAGCTGGGCGTGATCGGCTCGGCCCCGGTGCTGCTGGAGGTCGCGACTGAAGCGGGTATCCTGTGCAAAGGGGCCGATCTGTGCCGGGTCAGCCTGCCCGAAAGCGGCTATCTGTCGGTCACGCTGAGCAGTGCTGCTGGGGCCAGCTATCAGTTGTTGACCAATTGAAATGACCGCGCGGTTGCCCGCGCGGCCCATCCCTGACCCGAGGAGGAGGGATCAGAGAACTTCGCTCACCAGCACGGTGCGCTTTTCGGCCACCGATTTCACGGCGGCATCGGCCAGCGCCAGCGCGATCAACCCATCCTCACCCGAGGGCGAGGCCGAACCCTTGCCGCCGCAAGCGGCGATGAAGGTGGCGATTTCGGCGGCATAGGCCTCAGTATAGCGGGTCATGAAGAAATCATGCAGCGGCGGGCGGGTATAGCCCTTGGCATTGGCGACCTCGATGGAAACCGGGCGCTGGTTCTCGGCCGAGACCATGCCTTCGGAGCCATGCACCTCGATGCGCTGATCGTAACCATAGGTGGCGCGGCGCGAATTGGAGATCATCGCCTGCTTGCCGCTGGCGGTTTTCAGCATGACCTGAACGCTATCGAAATCGCCCGCCTCGCCAATCGCCGGATCGACCAGCACGGCAGCGGTGGCGGCGACTTCGGTCACTTCCTCACCCAAGAGGAAGCGCGCCATGTCGAAATCATGGATCGTCATATCGCGGAAAATCCCGCCCGAGCGTTTGATGTACTCGACCGGCGGGGCGCCAGGATCACGCGAGGTGATCACGATCATCTCCACATCGCCAATCGCGCCCGCGTCGATCTGGCCGCGCACGGCGGCGAAATGCGGATCGAAACGGCGGTTGAAGCCCACCATCAGCGTGCCCTTATGGGCGCGCACCACCTCAAGGCATTGCTTCACACGCGCCAGCGACAGGTCGATGGGCTTTTCGCAGAACACGGCCTTGCCCGCTTTCACGAAACGCTCGATCAGGTCGGCGTGAGTGTCGGTGGGCGTGCAGATCACCACGGCGTCAATGTCATTCGCCGCCTCGATCGCCTCGATCGTGCGCACATCGCAGCCATATTGATCGGCAATCGCCTGCGCCGCCGCCGGGAAGGCATCGGCCACGGCCACCAATTGCGCATTGGCATCGCCCGTCACGGCCTTGGCATGCACCTTGCCGATACGACCCGCGCCCAGAAGCCCGAATTTGACAGTCATTTCATCCTCTTGGAGTTGTCACTCCGGGTAGGCCCCGGAAATTGTCTGATCGAAATCCACCAGCGCGCCGGTCATGACGCCCGAAGACGCCGACAGCATATAGCTGGCAAGCTCGGCCACATGGGCCGGTTTCACCAACATGCCCATGGGCTGTGTCGCTTCGGCCTTTTGCAGCCAGTCATCGCCCGCGCCATGGTATTTGCGCTGGATCATGTCCTCGCCCGGCGTGTCCATCCAGCCGCAATTGATGCCATTCACCCGGATCTTGTGATGGCGCAGCGTATGGGCGGCGTTCTTGGTGATATTGGCCAGCGCCGCCTTGGAGGCCGAATAGGGCGCAAGAAACGATTGGCCGCAGTGAATGACCATCGACAGGATGTTCACCGCCTGCGCCGGATGACCGTTTTCGATGGCCAGTTGCGCAAAGCGTTGCAGCGCAAAGAAGGCGCCGCGCGTGTTCACCGCAAAGATATGGTCGAAACGGTCGGGCGTGGTGTCGAGGATCGAACCGCGATCCGTCGCCGCCGCCGAATTGACCAGTGCTGTGACCTTGCCGAAGCGGGCAGCAGCGCGGTCGATGAGCGCGATGATATCCTCCACTACCCCCATATCGGCAGGCAGGAACCGCACATCGGCCCCCGCCTCGCGCAAGCGCGCGGCGGCTTCCTCGCCGCGCAAAACCTCGCGCCCGGAGATCACCATCTGCCGGCAGCCGTCTGCGATCAGTCGTTCAGCGATGGCAAGGCCCAAGCCTTGGGTGCCGCCCGCGATGACGGCCACGGTTGCGCTATGGTCAGGCATTGGCGGGCTCGCCCCCTTTGACGCCGGTGATGTAAGACACGATGTCATTGCCATCGGTCTCGTCCTTGTTCAGGCTGGCCACGATGCGCCCGCGCCGGAACACCACGATACGGTCCACCAGATCGAACACCTGCCGCAGATTGTGCGAGATCAGGATCATCGGGATGCCCCGCTCTTTCAGGCCGCGGATGATGTTTTCGACCTGCGCGGTTTCCTGCACGCCAAGCGCGGCGGTGGGCTCATCCATGATCACCAGCTTGGAGGCGAAGGCCGCCGTGCGGGCAATCGCCACGCATTGCCGCTGCCCGCCCGACATGTTGCGGATCGGGTTGTCCACATTGGGGATTTTCACCGCCGTGGTTTTCAGCGCCTCCAGCGTGCGGTCGCGCATCGCCTTGCGGTCGAGGATCGAGAACGGCCCCATGCGGAACTTGTAAAGCTCGCGCCCCAGAAACAGGTTGGAGGGCACATCCAGATCATCCGCCAGCGCCAAGGTTTGGAACACGGTTTCGATACCGGCCTCGCGGGCCTCCAGCGGGCCAGCGAAATTCACCTCTTGCCCGTCAAAGAACACATGGCCCGCGCTGCGCTGCTCCACTGCCGTCACCTGGCGAACGAAGGTGGATTTGCCCGCGCCGTTATCGCCCACCACCGCGACATGTTCGCCCTTGCGGAGGATGAAATTCGCGTCTTCCAGCGCATGCACACCGCCATAGCGCTTGGTCAGGCCGCGCGTTTCCAGAATGATATCGCTCATGATTACCCCCGTGCCCGGCTTTTTTGGCGCCATTGGTCCAGAACCACAGCCGCAACGATGATCATGCCCTTCACCATTTCCTGATAATAGGCGTCCAGCTTCAGGAAGGTGAAGCCCGAGATGATGACGCCGAAGATCAGCGCCCCCAGAACCGTGCCGATGATCGAGCCGCGCCCGCCTTGCAGGCTGATGCCGCCGATGACGGCCATGGCGATGGCGTCAAGCTCATACATCACGCCCATGCCGGCCTGCGCGGTCAGGTTCTTGGAGGACAACACCACTGCCGCCAGCGCCGACAGAAGCCCCGCGATCACATAGATCAGCACCTTCATCTTTTCGACATTGATGCCTGACATCCGCATGGCCTGCTCGTTCGAGCCGATGCCGTAGCAATGTTTGCCATAGCGGGTATAGGTCAGGATCAGGTGGAACAGCACCGCAAGGCTGACAAAGATGATGACCGGCATCATGCCCTTGCCGATGGCCGCATAAGACTCGGTCGGGAAAGAGATCGGGTTGCCCTTGGACCACCATTTCGCAATACCGCGCGCCGTGACCATCATGCCCAGCGTGGCGATGAAGGGCGGGATGCGGGTATAGGCGACCAAAGCGCCATTGATAAAGCCCGCCAGCGCGCCACAGGCCAAGCCAACCGCCACCGGCACGATCACCGGCAGGTCAAGCCAGCCCTGTTCGGCGAAAATGGCCTTGGGGTTGGGGTTGCCGTTCACCATGGCCACTTGCGCAAAGCTCATGGCGATCATCGCCGTGGCCCCCACGATGGAGCCGGAGCTGAGGTCGATGCCGCCAGAGATGATCACCTGCGTCACGCCAAGCGCGATGATCCCGGTGATCGAGACTTGCAGAATGATGATCTGCAACCGCTGTTGATTGAACAGCGTATCCACGTTGTCGCGGGTGTTGAACAGGAAGCTGTCGCCCATGACGATCCGGCCAACCAGTTCAAAAATCAGGATAATCCCGACCAGTGCGAAAAACACGTTCCATTCCGGCGCGCGCGCCTTCTTGCTCGGGTCATATTTCAGCCCCCCAAGCCCATGCGTCGTGGTGGACATGGCTCTCCCCTCCCCCGCGGTATGTTTTTGGAAATCATTGCTGTGCCGCCTTGGCACCGCAAGATGAACTGGGGGACACTAGGGTATCGCCCCGTTTGGGCAGGGGCCGCAAAGCCCCCACCCGATCATCAGATCAGTTCTTGCTCAGATAGTCGCCGATATTCGCTGGCGTTACCAGCTGGAACGGGATGTACACTTTCTGGTCCACAGCCTCGCCCTTCGACAGCTTGATGGCCGCATCCAGCGCCCCCGCGCCCTGACCTGCCGCATCCTGGAACACGGTCACGTCCAGATCGCCCGCCTGCATGGCTGCCAAGGCGTCTTGCGTGGCGTCGATGCCTGCCACGACAACAGTATCCATGCCGATATTGGCAGCCTTCATCGCCTGAATCGCCCCCAGAGCCATCTCGTCATTGTTGGCGATCACACCATCAAAGGGGGTGCCGGTCGAGAGCCAGTTGGTCATCAGGCTTTGCGCCTGATCACGCGACCAGTTGGCGGTCTGTTGATCAAGAATGTTCAGCTTGACCTCGCACTTGCCCGCCGCGATCACGTCATGGATGTCGGCGGTGCGCTGCACGGCCGCCTGGTTCGACAGCTCGCCCATCATGACATAGACATTGGCCTCGGTCTTGCCCTGCTCTTTGAACAGGCGGCACACTTCGATGGTTTCCAGCGTGCCGGATTCCACTTCGTTCGAAGCCACGAAAGCCTGGTTGTCGGGCATGGTGTCCACGTTCACCGGCTGGCGGTTCACATAGACCAGCGGGATGTTCGCGGCAGCAGCGGCATCCGACATGGCTTGGGTGGCCGAAGTGTCCACCGGGTTCACGATGATCGCGGAAACGCCCGAGGCAATGAAGTTGTTGATCTGATCCAACTGCTTGGCCACGTCATTCTGCGCATCCTCGATTTGCAGCTCGACGCCAAGTTCCTTGCCCTTGGCATCCATGCCATTGCGCAGAACGGTCAGGAAGTTGTCGTCAAACAGTGCCATCGACACGCCGATCCCATCGGCCATGGCGGTGGTGCCCATCAGCGAGACAACGCCCGCGAGAACGATTTTTTTCATTGTCTTTCCTCCACTACGGGCGTCCGGCGCGCCCGTTTCTCCCTGCCGGACCGCCCCTTCCCCGGGGGCGGCTATCCTTCGAAAGTCAGGCGTTCACACCGCTTTCGATGAATTCCATCGAGGCCTTCAGCGCCGGGCCTGCATCTTTCAGCGCATGCACGACGGGCGAGAAGGGCTCATAGCTGATCGGGCCGGTATAGCCGCCCGCGCGCAGGGCGCGGATCTGCGCCACATTGCCCAGCACATCATCGGCATCGACCAGCACGCGATGCGGGTCGCGCATGTCATCCAGATAGATCGCATCCTTGACGCCGGAAACATGAACGATTCCGGTCAGTTCCGGGTAGATCGGACCAAAGCCTGCCAATGCGTGATGGAAGGTGTCATGCACCATGAAACAGGTGCCTGCCCCGCCGACGGCCTCGATCGCCTGCGCCAGCACGCCCTTGTAGCGCAGCGAGCAGACCGCAAAGCCCAAGGGCTCCACCATCGCCTTCAGGCCATGGGCCTTCAGCATCGGCAGGATTTCCCGCAAGGCATTGGTCGTCACGCTCAGGCTCTCGGCGCGGTCGGTCGCCACGCCATCATTGCGCGGAATGAGAGAGATCGCCTCCGCCCCCGCCGCGACCGCCAGCGTCATCAGCGCCTCGGCCTCTGCTGCCTTGGCATCGGACCAATCGTTGAACATCTTCACCTCGGCCAACGCCAGAAAGCGCAGGCCTTTGGCCTTGACCTCCGCGCCGACCGTGACAGGGTCATCCCCCCCGAACAGCGGGCCCGGCAGGTCATTGCGGTATTCCACCCCCACACAGCCAAGGCTTGCCGCCAGATCGGCAAAGGCGCGCCAATCCAGGTTCGGCGTCGTCATGTGATTCAGTGCGAAAGGCAACATGGTCTGATTCCCCCCCGATGGCCCGGCCATCGCGCTAATAGAATTGATATTCCATTACGACACCAAAGCAACCAAAAATTCTACGCCAAGCTCGCATATTTCCATCAAAAAACATCAGACCGCGCTGCTTTAACTCAGCGCGGCCCCATTCGGCCGATCAATCCGTCAGAAATTTGGAATTTTCGTTCCAAGGAGCCACGGCAAAGCTGGCCCGCTCCCCCCAAAGGCGAAGCGGGCTCAGCGTTCAATCCTGCTGCCGCAAGACGCGCGCAGGGCGCACAGACAAGGGCCGCAGCAAGAACAGCGCCTGCGCCAGCAAGGTGGCCAGAACGCCACCACTGACGATCAGCAGCGCCGAGACGGGCTCGAAGTGATAACTGGCCTCCATCACCAGCACCATGACAGCCCAGCCCGAGGCGACGCCGACAATGATGGCGACAACGCCCGCCGCCGCGCCCATCAGCCCAGCCCGCAGCAGAAAGCCTGCCAGAATCCGCGCGCGGCTGGCACCCAGCACCTTCAACACGGCGGATTCGTAAACCCGCGCGGGCTCGCCCGCCGCCGCCGCGCCAATCAGCA